>NZ_AUNI01000015.1:300000-464188 GCF_000447795.1 Bacteriovorax sp. Seq25_V
CAGAATTTAATTTTTTACCTGAATATGCAACGAGTAGGGGTTATGACACTGTCTTATGGCCAAGATTCTTTTGCAAGATAAAGCATATTGACCCTCAGAATATATTAGCAACAACAACATTTGATAAACTTAATCCAAGTGATGAGTGGATAAAGCGCTTTATTCCGCAAATTGGAGATGGAAAGGCAATGGTTAGTAATTCTGAATCGTTGGAAAAAAAATGTCGATGGATTGAAGATATTAATACACTAAAATTTGAGTACAGTGAGAATGAACTACTAACAGGAGACTTTTTAAATATTTCATCAGTAGAAAAAGATGCGGTCGATACTTTTACTTATAAATTAGCAAAAAGAGTTTCACCTTCAGAGTTTGAAGAAGTACAAAAAAAGACAAAAAAAATATTCTCAAAAATGGTGGATACTAGAGTCCGTGTTATGGTGATTGATAAGCGCGTAAAGTTACTCCAAAAAAACCATGAAACAGAAAAACAGAAAGCAAATCTTTTTTCATATCCTTTCTTATCTATGAAGCATGAAGATCAAATAAGCTGTCGGCCTCATATTATTGCTTTACAGTGGGATCAGTTAACAATTCTCGATGAAAATTCGAATGAATTAAGTTTGAATGATGATCAAAAAATTCATTCCATTGAAAGCTATATCAAAAAACTTCTAAATGAGGATACGGTACTAATCATTTTTGGACTTCATGACATTGATATTAAAAAAATTTCGAAAACACAATTGAATGTCCCATTTGATATTACTTCTGATTTCTTGAACAAGATTATTTCGGTATATGAAAAGAAAATTGAGCATAATCCACTTCGGGTTGAAGAAGTTCTTGGAATTGAAGAAATTAAAAATTTTGAAGTAGATCCACTACTAAAGCTTGAATTTCCAATTATTATTGAAAAACTTAATGAGCATCGCTTAACATTTTCTAGTCCTATGAAAATATCAGATAAGACTGTAATTAAGTTCTCAACTCCATGTGTTTTTTATCTTCTAGTTCTTGATAAACTTGCAGATAAGGATTTCTATGGAGGACTAATAATGGGAGTCGATGAGCTTGAAAAATCCCTACTAAGGAGGGAAGTTAACCGATTGCTAAGAATACCTATAGAAGCTGAAAATGAGCAGGATAAGCTAAAATTTGTAAATCTCAATAGTGCTGAGCTTATTAAAAGACAGAAGGAGACTTTGAAAAAGAATAAGAAGGATGTAGTCGATAAGCTTAAAGATGAGCAATAAGGTATTGTAATTTCAAGAAAAAAAAGTAAAATCAGATAATGGCCATTCGTTTAAACGACTTAAAATCACCCAGAAAACCGCTTGCAGAGGAATCCTTACTCGATATCATTTTGAAGAGAAAGGAAGAGCGTTTTAAAAGAAGGCAAGGTGGTCGCTTTAAGAAAAAAAGTGTCAGACCCTGGGCCAAGAAAGATGAGACTGCTCTCTTTGAGGACCGCCAGTCATCAGTAATGATGCCATTTACAAAAGATAATCAAGATTTTGATGAAGAAAAGCTCCTACGAAAAATCATTGTAAGAGCGAAATCATTGTTTCATGGATTGGATCTAACTGATCTTTAGTAATCTGTTTGAAACAGGATCTTCAGGGAACATATCAATCTGTTCTGCTTTAGGTGATATATTCTCCTCAAGTGTATCAATAATCGCAAATTCTTCATCCGTCATCACAGTTGTTCCAGATAAGTAATCTCCAATACTCTTCATATCCTTCTTTAAATAGACTAGAGCAAAAGGAATAAAGAACATGTAGTTGCATAGCAAATAGCCTAAAGCGCGAGCGAAGCATTCTTTCGCAGAAAGCTCCTCTTTGCGATGTCCATTAGAATACACTCTAAGCTTAAAAAACATTTTACCTAATGTTCTACCTTCTCCTAGATAATAGAAGAAAAAGAAATATGCCGTATAAACAATAGGCAGTGAAAGATTAGTCGCCCCTGAATTCACTAGAGAGGAGGACTTTGAGTTAAAGAGCGAGATATTCGAAATATAGCTATTCACAAAGCCAAGCCAAGCGAAAACCATAAACTTATTCAAGAAGACAATCGCGTAGAGATCTAAGATAAAAGCGTACATGCGCTTTTTAAGGATCTTCTTTCTCTCTGGCATCTTAGGGGTTAAATGTTCAATTTCAGTTACAAGTCTTACTCTTTCCATAGCAGGCGTATCGTCATATCCCTCTCTAGATGAAGCTCCTGGGCTCCCGCTGGCGTCTGAAGGCAGATTTTACCCAAAGTTGGCATAAGGCTTGCTTTATAAACAACAAATATGAAGTTTACTAAGTAAATCAAGCTTAGAAAGTGTCTAAGACATGGACATGTGTACAAGGGAGAAATGATGAAAATTTTGAAAGGACTATTTGCTGTAGCTATTGCCTCAAGTATTTTCGCGTCCCCAGTTTTAAAGCTTGATGAATCTTCTGTCTCCAAAAATGAAATATACGCAGTCAAAAATTTCCTTCAGGAAGTAGAAGAGAAAATTCCTGACTCAATAAAAAGAACTATCAAAGAGCCTCTTACTATTAGATTTAAAAGCTTTGATGAAAATAAGTCAATTTCGGTATTACCCAAAAATAGATGTGAAGATAACTCAAATATTCTTTACGCCCAAGTGAATACATTCAGTAGAGACACTATCAAAATATCAAAACTATTTCTGCCTCAGATCTTAGCTGGTGAAGAGAGTGCAAATTCATATAACTGTGGACATGGAAATTACTACAAGAAAGCCATTGCAACTGTTCTACATGAAGTGGCACATATTTATGATTTCAAGAGAATTCGTTCCGCAGAGCACAGGAAAAATGTAAAAGAGTGCTACGACTCAAGTGATAGGAGATGGAGACATTCTTCAAAATGTAATGCAGTAAAGAAAGAAGAAATGAATAAAAAATCAGTAAGTGGACTATATGACTTCTTTAAACTTGCGAATTGGCAGCAAAAACTTTTCTCAAAACAATCTAAGAATCTATCACGTAAGAGATCTGCAGATGAGTATGAGTATGAAAATCTTGAAGAACACTATGCTGTAAATTTTGAATTCTTCTTAATGGATGAAAACTACAAGTGTAAGCGTCCTAGCTATTATAATTTCTTTTCAAAGGTGTTTGATGTTTATCCACATGAAAATGCTGATTGCAAAATTAATACAAAGATCATTTTAGATGATAAGAAAACAGTGATCGATATCGACCCAAAAAGAGTTTATCGAGTTGATTATCTCCTCGCTTCAAGTGGTGATGCTCTCATGTCTGGTTTTGGTCATTCAATGTTCAGGCTTATTGTTTGCGCACCTTTTAGACAAGAAGCAAGTGAGGATTGTATTAAAGATAAGCTTTACCACGTTGTTTTAAGTTATAGAGCCAATGTTACTGATATTAAGAGTAATGCTATTAAAGGTGTGTTTGGCGGCTATGATTCGATTCTCTATATGCTTTCACTTCCAAATGTAATTGAAGAGTACACAATGGGAGAGCTAAGAGACCTAATGAGTCTTCCTATTGAGTTGAACGAAGATGAAAAAAGAAGCTTTATCCACAAGGTTCTCGAAACCTATTGGGAATATGCTGGTAACTATAAATTTTTAAGTAGCAACTGCGCGTCTGAATCCCATGATCTACTTCAAAGTGCAATGCTTGATCATGAAATTAAGTATGGAAATATCATTAAGCCATATTCTTTAATGGATGAAATTATTGAAAATGGGCTTTCTCGAGAAGATTATTTTGAAGATAGAGCAAAGGCCGTAGCTGAAGGTATTCTATTTGAGAGTGATGAAAAAAGATTGTCTGATATTAAAAATGAGCTAATTGGTGAAGAAGAGTCTGATTATAAAATTTATCGCTATTCAAATCATGGGAAAAAATTCGGAAGTAATTATAGAGAAGTGAAAAAGAAAAAAGATATTAAGGAGATTATTGAAAGTATCTCTACGGAAAAGTTAAAAGATATTTTTATGAGCACTTTTGAGGAAGGAGCTTCAGTTGAAACAAAAGAAAAGTTACAGCGCTTGTCGATCCTTGCTCAAGGGGTAATGAATGTAAGACAGCATGCTCTAGATGAAGAAATTGGAACATTTCTTGAGAAACTTGAAAAAGATGAAGGCGAGCTTGGAAAATTTGTACGTGAATGGAATGAGAAGAGAAAGAACTTCAGATTATATCCAAATGATAAGACGTATGGAATCCCGCTTGAAGTAACAGCGCAAGATAATAAGAACTATCAAGAGTCAGCAAAGGTTCTTGAAGAGGCTGAAACTAAACTCATTGAAAGTGTAAAAAATAGATATTTAAAAGATATAAATGATTTATCAACGCTTAAAAATTTAATTAACGACATTAGAACAAAAACTAAAATTATTTCAATGAAACTTTATTTAAAGTAAGGAGAATTAGTATGAAAAAAATGACAATCGCAACACTTATCGCATTAATCGCAGCTCAACCATTTGCAGCTGATATTAGAGATGCTTCTTTGAATACATCTTCTAAGGCATCTGAGGTAGTTCTTGATAAAGGTAAAAGTTCAATTGATGCAACGGTTGATATTGCAGACTTTTCAGCGGAAAAACTTAAAGCTTTCATCTCTAAAAACTTTGCTTCTTCAATTGAAGCATCAGGGAAAATCGGTGAAGCAATCGTTAAGCTTTCTGAAGTTTCTCAACCTGTATTTAGATTAACTGCAGACGGTATCGCAATGGTATTTGAAGTATCTCAAGCAACGGGTGAGCAAACTCTTAAAGCTTCAGAAAAACTAGTTGTACTTCTTGATCCAACTCTTGAAGTCTCTGGAGATATCATTATTGAATTACTTAAACACCTATCAAAAGGGTCAGAACTTTCTTCTGATGTAACAGAAAAAATCTTAGTGTTCTTAGGTGATGTACTTGAGAAGCCATTTGAGCTTACTGATATGACGCTTGATCAATTCTATAAAATTATCACGAAAGGATCTGAGTCAAGTTCAGAAGTTTCTAAGGCCGTCCTTGGTGAAGAAAACCTTGATAATGGACTTGAGTTAACAGGAAAAGGTATTTCATTAACTTCTGAAGGGATTTTTGCAGCTCTTTACTTTGTTACAAGATCAGTAACAGCAATTTCAAATATCTTCGAAGTCAACAGAGAGGAAATTGAAAGAGCAGTAGAAAGAAATGATCAAGATACTCTTGCAGGTCTAAGAGAGATGATTAGAGCAGAAATCGAAAAAAATATTGAAGGTGGAAAAACACTTAATCAACTTCTTTCTGATAATGACCTAGACTTCTACATTGAAGCAAAATTAATGTCAGAGAAATAAT
Organism: Bacteriovorax sp. Seq25_V; assembly: GCF_000447795.1. Classification (NCBI taxonomy): domain Bacteria; kingdom Pseudomonadati; phylum Bdellovibrionota; class Bacteriovoracia; order Bacteriovoracales; family Bacteriovoracaceae; genus Bacteriovorax; species Bacteriovorax sp. Seq25_V. The sequence goes on from NZ_AUNI01000015.1 coordinate 305,330, forward strand.
TTAACTTAATAAACAGTAGGGCAGGTTCTCTGTCCTACTGATATTGGATCAAATCTTTTAACTCTTGTAATTTATTTAATGCCTGAATCGGTGTCAGATTATTAAGGTCGAGCGAATTAATCGCTTCTTCCACATCTTTAAGATACTCTGGGGTATAAACTTCTGGCTCGATTGAAGAGAAGAAGTTGAGTTGTTCAGGATTACCTGGCTCAATAAGGCCTTGTGCGTGATTGTGATTCTTTTCAAGAGTTTTAAGAATTTGCTGACTTCTTTTTAGAACATCATTTGGAATTCCAGCGAGTTTCGCAACATAAATACCAAAACTTTGAGATGCCGCTTTTTCAATAAGTCTATATAGGAATTTTACATCTCCATTGTGATTCATTGTCTCAACAGTAAGATTCTTTGTTTGATCATAACTATCAACAAGATCAATTAGCTCATGGTAGTGAGTTGCAAATAAGCAGATTGATTTTGTCTTTTCAATAAAGTGCTCTACTAGTGCCCATGCAATTGAAAGTCCATCGTAAGTAGACGTTCCACGCCCAACTTCATCAAGAATAATAAGTGAATTCTCTGTCGCGTGTCTTAGGATTTCTGCTGTCTCGGCCATTTCAACCATGAAAGTCGACTGTCCCTTTAGGATATCATCACTTGCTCCAAGACGGCTAAATAGGTAATCACATACCGAAACCTTTACAGAGTCTGCTGGAACGAAAGAGCCAATTTGGGTAAGAAGTTGGATGATTGCAACCTCTCTCATGACTGTTGTCTTACCGGCCATGTTAGGACCTGTGATAAGACCAAAGTATTTTTTATGATCAAGATTTAAGTCGTGACTTACGAACTGATCTTTAATTGCTGCTTTAATCAGTGGGTGCCATGCGCCTTTTAGTGATACTTCCTTACTCTTTGTACTTAGTTCTGGACAGATAAAGTCTTCACTACGTGCAATCCATGCAAATGATTGAAGTACATCGATTTTTGCCAGAATAGTCGCGAGTAGTTGGATATGCGCTCTGTTTGCAATAATTTCTTCAATTAGTGATTTGAAAATCTCTCTTTCAAGCTTTTGTAGCCTCTCTGAAGCAATCACTAATTCTTTTTCAAACTCATTAAGCTCTTGCGTCGAGTAACGCTCGCTATTTACTAAAGTTTGTCTTCTGATAAAGTGCGGTGGAACCTTATCAGTATAAGTTTTAGAAACTTCAATAAAATACCCTGCAACGTTATTAGATTTAATTTTTAATTTTTGAATACCAGTCTCATTACGATACTTGGTTTCAAGAGTTAGAAGTTCAGCCGAAGCATTTTGAGAAAGTCCAGCGAGACGATCTCTTTCTTTATTTGCTCCTGGTTTGATCAGGTTACCTTTTTCAAGGTTGGCACCAATTTCATCATTGATGGTAACCGTGATCGCTTCTGCAAGCTTTAAAAGATCAGTGACATTCTCTTTTGGTAACTCTTTCAAGTTATTCACAGGAAGGTCTTTTAGAATAATAGAAAGCTTCTGGTAAACATTAATAGCACCAGAGATATTAAGAAGATCTCCGGCATTTGCTTTATTAGTAGACACCTTAGCAAGAATTCTTTCAAGGTCTCTTACATTTGAAAGAAGTTCTCTTGATGTTTGAAGAATATCTTCATTTTCTAAGAAATAAGCCGTCGTCGACTGGCGCTGCTTAATTTTCTTTACATCAGTTAACGGACTTGTGAAAACGTCTCTTAGCGTACGAGCACCAAGAGCTGTTTTTGTTTTATCCATAAATCCAAGTAGTGACTCATGATATGTCTCACGCGATTTTGGAAGGATCTCTAAACCTGTTAGGGTAGGGATCGTAACTTTCATATAACCAGTTTCTGAAATTAATGAGAATGGTTGAATATGAACAAAATCTTCGTTGTTTTGGGTCGAACTCACGTAATAACTTAATGCTCCAATCGGATTTAAGATAACATCGTTTTCAACAAGAACCTGATCTCTCTTGTAAGTAGGGATTAGCTTTTCGATATAAATTTCTGTGAAAGTTGACTCAAAATATTCTTTTGATAGATTAGTTACAAGTGTGCCCATGTGATTTAAAAGTGTTTTTAAATCATCACTTTTTGCACTGTTATCCCATTGTCCAAGGAAAGTAATAAATTCCTTAGGAGCAAGGTTTCTAATCTTTTCAAGAAAGTCTTCTTCTGTATTTAGTTCGAAACCTTTAAACACGCCAGTCGTGAAATCAAGAGCAGTAATATAGAAAGTATTTTGTTTTTTAAATGTTGAAACAATGAAGTGAGTTTCATTAGAATTTGTTTTCTCAAGATCATATGGCATACCTGGAGAAACAACCTGAGTAACAGCGCGCTTTACAATACCTTTTGCTTCTTTTGGGTCTTCAACTTGCTCACAGATTGCAACTTTGATTCCGTGGCTTGCAAAACGATCAATATATGTTGCAGCTGCATGGTGTGGAATACCCGCCATTGGAATTGGATGGTCACCAACTTTTCCACGATGGGTAAGTGCAATATTTAAAATTTGAGATGCCGTTTTTGCATCTTCAAAAAATACTTCATAAAAATCACCCATTCTAAATAGAAGAAGGTGATCAAGGTACTTTGTTTTAATTTCAAAATACTGCTCCATCATTGGAGTTAATTTCGTTCCGCTGTTAACAATACTTTCTATTTGTAGTGTCATATTTCTTCCTAAAGTGGACTGATGTACTCGGTTTCTGTGTATCTTGAATCCTATCAATTCAGCTAAAAATCGTCAAAGAAACAAGTAATTTATCTTAAGCTAGATATAATGCTAAAAGTCCCTTATAATAATGACTTATGGCCCATAGGAGTGGCACTTGTTAAACCTAAGACATAATTTAGTTATTGGAATATTTTTTGCACTTTGCATTGGTGCTATTGTGCTGAGCAGTATGCCTGTTTATGAGTTCGAACCAGTAGAAGATACAGAAGAGGCGAGTACAAAGATTATTGAAAGCTACTTCAATTCTGCTGATTATTATCTTATTGGTAAGGATGCAGACAACTTTCACTTATACTCTTCCGAGCTTATTCATAATCAAACTAAGAATGAATTGATTCTCACTTCACCTAACGGGGTTTTCTTTTCTGATGATGGAGATCCAATGTATTACTCTGGAGGAAGTGGGTTTTACGATATTGATGAGGGAAAATTATTTTTAAAAGAAAATGTAATTCTTCGTTCACGCAAGATGACAATTAATTCAGATGAATTTAACTACGACGATAAATTGAAAACAGTTCTCTCTAGAGGAAATGTTTTTTCGAAGACAACAAATTACGATGATATGTTTGAGCTAGTAATTGAAAGCGAAGCCTTGAGATATTTTCATCTCGCAAGAAAAGCTCAATATAGTGGAAATGTAAGAGGAAAAATGAATAGGTTTCGCAAATATGAAGCCCCATTTTATTTCAATTCAGATCGCCTTACACTCTTGATGGATGACAAAAAAGCCGAAATGGATGGAAATGTTGCTATACAAAAACAGGGGCTTAGGGCCAATTCTAGGCGAGGAGAAGTATTTCTCGAGAACTATAATAAAAAACTCAAGTATTTTGCATTATTTGACGATGTGATTGTTAAGGAAAAGGTGGCGCCAGAAAATACTCCACCTTTTGAGCGTAGGGCCTACAGTGAAAGATTAGAAGGTTTTACTTCAGAAGGAATGGTTGTGTTACTTGGGTCTCCAAAAGTATATCAGAAGAAAGATGTACTTAAGGGGAATGTTATCATCCTTAGAGAAAACAACGAGACTATCGAAGTTGATGATGCAAATACAAACTTTAAACTGAGGTAATTGTGAGCGAAGCTCTAGCATGTTTAAAAGCAGAAAATTTGCAAAAAATATATGGTGGTAGAACAGTTGTTAAAGACGTAAGTCTTGAGGTTACTCAAGGTGAAGTCGTGGGCCTTCTTGGTCCAAACGGTGCAGGAAAGACTACTTCATTTTATATGATCGTTGGTCTTGTGAAAGCAGATAGAGGATCAATTACTTTATCAGGTGTCGACTTAACGGAAGATCCAATTCACAAGCGTGCACTTAAAGGTGTTGGTTATCTTCCACAGGAAGCTTCAGTCTTTAGAGATTTAAGTGTGGAAGCAAATATATTCGCTGTATTGGAAAATAGATTACTTCCAAAGGCGAAGAAGAAAAACTTACTTGAATCACTGATTAGTGATTTTGGTTTAGGACACATCAGAGAATCAAAAGGGTCTGCCCTTTCTGGTGGAGAGAGAAGAAGAGTGGAGATCGCTCGTGCTCTTGCCCTTGAACCTAAGTTTGTTTTACTTGATGAACCATTTGCAGGTGTTGACCCTCTAGCTGTTTCTGATATCCAAAGTGTTATCACTGGACTAAAGAGAAGAAATATCGGCGTACTTATCACAGACCATAATGTTAGAGAGACTTTAGGAATTGTTGATCGAGCATATATTATGAGTAGTGGTGAACTCCTTGTGAGCGGGAAGCCTGAGGAAATTGTAAATAATGAAAGAGCACGGAAGTTCTATTTAGGTGAAGAATTTAAAATGTAATTTAGAAATTAATTTCTAGATTAAACCTTTATAAGAAAACTTAGGTGTTTAGTTATGGCAATAAAACTCTCGCAGAGTCTTAAGCAAACTCAAAACTTAATGATGACCCCGCAACTTCAGCAGGCCATTAAGCTTTTGACTTTAAATCATCTTGAAATGACAGATATGATTTCAGCAGAACTTGTAGAGAACCCAGTTCTTGAAGAGATCAGTGGAAGTGATAGGAAAACTCAAGAGGATTATAGGCTTGAATCTCTTGAATCTCAAAACAGAGAATCGAGTAGTTCAGACTTTCAAGAAGACTCATTTGTTGCTTCAAAAGATGAGAGTATTGACTGGCAACAGTATGCTGATAGCTTTAATTCAACTACATATCAACAACCAAATATGGCCGCTCCTGATTTAAGCGAAGATGGTCCAAATTACGAAAATATGGTTTCAAAAGGGATGACTCTTGCTGAGCATCTTGAATGGCAACTTCGTATGGAAGATCTTGAAGCAATTGAATTAGAGTGTGCACTTCAAATCATCAATAATATTAATGACGATGGATATCTTGCAACTCCATTCGACGAGATTATTGAAGAGATTGATATTTCACGTGAAGAGGCTTTAGAGGTTTTAGAGATTGTTCAAAGACTTGATCCGGTAGGATGTGGTTCTGAAAATTTAACAGAGTGTCTTCTTGCACAAGCTCGTATCGCTGAAGAAAGGTCACCACTACTTGAAAAAATAATTCGTAATCACTTAGTTGATTTAAAAAATAGAGATTTCAAAAAAATTGAAAAAGAGATTGGAGTATCTGAGGAACAAATTGTAGAGACAGCAAAACTTCTTCATAACTTTCATCCAAAACCAGGACGACTTGTTGCGCCTGCTGAAACACATTATGTGACACCAGATGTTTATGTTGTTGAAATCGGTGGAGAGTTTGTTGTTCAGGTAAATGATGATGGCGTTCCAAGACTTAGAATTTCAAAACTATATCAAGATATGCTTAACCAGGCTGAGAGCTTTAATAATAAGGAAGCAAAAGAGTTTGTTTCTGAGAAATTAAAGTCAGCTCTATGGTTAATTAAATCTATTCAAAATAGACAAAAGACTATTGAAAGAGTTGCAAAAGCAATTGTTAGACGTCAGCAACAATTTTTTAAGAAGGGGCCTAAGTGCCTTAAACCTATGGTATTGAAAGATATTGCTAATGAGATTGGAATGCACGAGTCAACTGTTTCAAGAGTTACCTCAAATAAATACATGCACACGCCGATTGGTATGTTCGAATTGAAATACTTCTTTAGTTCTGCGATTGGTGGAAATAACGGTGGGACAGAGGTTGTGGGTGAAGTTTTAAAACTTAAGATAAAAGAGCTAGTTGAAAACGAAAACCCTAAGAAACCTTTAAGTGACCAAAAAATTGCCGAGGTTTTGAGTCGAGATGACGTCGAAGTTGCAAGAAGGACAGTTGCTAAGTATAGAGAAATGCTTGGGATTTTGTCATCAGCTAAACGTAAAATAAAATAATACAACTTTACTTAATTGGGGGATAAGAAAGTACGATAAGGAATACATACACAACAACTTTACACACAAATTTGGAGTCGGACGTTTATGAAAGTTACAATCACATTTAGACACTTAGAGCATACACCTTCACTTGATGAAAGAATTCATGAGAAATCTGAAAGACTTTCAAAATACCTTGGAGGTAAATCACATATTAAATGGAGTTGTTCAGTAAAAGAAGGTGTTCACTACGCTGAAGTAGAACTTAGTGGACCAAACTATAGCTACCATGCAACAGGATCAAGTGAAAACTTATACAAGTCATTTGATATTGTTGTCGCAAAAATTGAAAGACAATTACAAAAGAGAAAAGATAAAATTACTTCCAAAAAATCACGTCCAGGACATAAGGATTTACAGATTATGGATCCAGAAGCTGCATGGCTTGATTATGATGAAGATAATTTCGGAAATATTGCCTAATTAAATCCAAGTTTGAAAAATGGCCCTGAATAGGGCCATTTTTTTTAACTCCTAGTACACAAAATTTAAAAGATATTTTAATTATTTGTTTATTATCTCAACAACTTTAAGATCGTGAAATATATACATTTTCTCCAAATGTCGTTATGATTGCATTGAGGAGTAAGTATGAGTGAAAAAGGTAGAATATTATATAGTAGTGATGGCTCGGGAGTTAATCTTGTTGAGAAAAATAAAACTCCGGCTTCGTATGCTGATGTAGTTCCAAGTCAAACAATTTTAAAACTTAGAATAGAAAAGAATGGAAGAGGTGGAAAGTCAGTCACAGTTATTTATAACTTACCAAATAATCCTCCTTTCTTTAAAGAGCTCACAAAGAAATTAAAGAATCATTGTGGAACTGGTGGAAGTTTTAAAGATAGCACTATTGAGATTCAGGGCGATCAGATGAATAAGATAAGAGAGTACTTAAAAGGACTTTCGTATCAAGTTAAGGGGTAAAAATGGGAACTGGGCATCATCATGGTCATGGCCATCATCATCACCATCATGGAGGAAGTGGTAATATCCTTATTGCTTTCTTCTTAAATGCATCATTTGCTGTTGTTGAGTTCATTGGTGGTTATCTTACAAACTCTGTAGCAATTTATTCAGATGCTATTCACGACCTTGGAGATAGTCTTGCTCTTTTGTTTGCATATTTCTCAGAGAAGATGGGAAATAAGGCTCCTGATGAAAATTATACTTATGGGTATAAACGATTTTCTGTAATCTCTGCTTTAATCAATGGTGTTATTCTTCTTACAGGATCACTTTTTGTAATCATGGAGTCGATTGAAAGAATCTCAAATCCACAACCAGTGCATCCTGAAGGAATGCTAGGTTTAGCACTTCTTGGAATTACCATTAATGGAGTAGCCGCTTTTAGACTATCTAAGGATGATGGTCTCAATCAAAGGATGGTAATGCTTCATCTTATGGAAGACATTCTTGGCTGGATTGCTGTACTTGTCGTGAGTATCGTACTTCTATTTAAACCATGGTTTATTCTTGACTCAATTCTTTCGATTGTAATTTCTATAGTCATCTTAAGGGGAGTTTATAAGAATTTAATTGGGGTTGGGGAGATTCTTCTTCAAAAGTTTCCGAAGCACCTCGATCTTGAAAAGATATATTCTTTAATAAGGAAAATTGATTGTGTTAACGATGTACATGGAATACAAGGATTTTCAGTTGATGAATCAAATATTTCTCTAAGTTTTCATGTTTCAGTTTCCGGGGATTTAAAAATGCTTGAAGTTGATAAAATTAAAAAAAAGATCAAGCATATTCTCGTAAAGAACCAAATTAAATTCTCTTCGATTGAATTTGAAAGTGATGGGTATGACTGTTCAGAGAATGATGATGAACATCACGATCACAAACATGATCATGAACACTGATTTGTGGTCACTATTTGCATCTAGTTTTCTTGCTGCTACTTTTCTTCCATTTTCCTCGGAAGTGCATCTTGCATATATGGCGAAGTCAATCAATTGGCAGTTGGTTTTGGTAGTTGCTACTTTAGGTAACACACTCGGTGGAATGACAAACTACTTCTTGGGCTACTATTCAAAGATTGAGTGGGCCAATAAGTATCTTAGGATAAAGAAAGAGGAAGTTGAAAAAGCTCAAAAGATGGTCCACCGTTATGGACTTATACTTTCTTTCTTTTGTTTCCTTCCAATTGTTGGTGATCCTATTGCTTTCGTCCTCGGATTAAATAAGGAAAAAACGCTTGGCGTAGTATTATTAATGGCATTAGGTAAGCTTCTTCGCTATGGTGTAATTCTTATTATGTTTTTTTCGTTTAATTGATTCTTTAATTTCTAAATTAATAGTGCTAGAAATTAATAATGGAAAAATTAATCGCAATTCTATCTCTAACATTTTCTTTATCAACTCTTGCAAGCCCGGAGAATATTTTCTGTGCTTATGAATCTGCTATGAAATATAAAGATCTCGTTGAGTTCCCAGAATTAGCGCGTGACAAGTATAAGCATTGTACGATTTCGTGCATAGTTGGAGTTGAGTGTGGTGTCACTTCGAGTGCGATCTTAGGAATGGCAAAAGAGATAGCTGATATTTTTGGTGCAGGCACACCTGAATGGGAAGATCTCTTGGCCGATATTGTTGGATTAAGAATTTCTAGTCGAGCTGATGTTTACGATTTTGTAACATGCTCTAATGTATGTGAAATTTACTATTAAAAATTAGTCGTCGGAAGAATACAATTAAAAACAACTTTGTAAGCCTGCTTTCTCTCATCTTTTGTTAGATACTTACTAACTGTTCTCCAGATATTTAATTTGTCTTTCATCGGAAGGTGGCAAACACCAACTCCAGAGTTAATATAGCAACCAGGATGAAAATCGAGGGTGAAGTCAGTTATATAGTCACATGTCTTTTTCTTTGTTTCTTTTTGGCAATTTCCACGTACTTCACATTCGTCGATCAATCCTTTTTGAAGGCAAACCATGACACTATAAATCCACTGGATTCCTTTTTCTGTAAAATAATTCTTCTTAATATTTTCTAGGTAAGTCGAGCAGGTCGGGAAGGCAAGGCCTGTGAAGTAGTTTACTCCTACTTCTGAGCAGCCATACTTCTTTTCCATGCAATTGTAGAAACCACATTGTGTGTAAGGAAGACAAACTTCATCGTCTTTTGTTTTTAAAGATAAGTGATCACTATTTTCGATTAAGCAGTTCTCATCTTCACATTCTCCAAGCGAGGCTTGAAGTCCAGGGAGATATTCAAAAAGGACTTCTTCTTGGAGTCGATGCTTCACTTGCGCTTCAAAATCAGAGTTTGAATTTGCAAAAAGAAAGTTAACAAGAAGAAGTAGTTTAATCATTTTCTACCTATAGCTCCTCAAGGAAATTTTGTTTGTATATTACATTAATGAGAATTGGATCAAAGCCATTGCGGATAAGATCTCTCGCAAGTTCTTTCACATCTCCATAATCTTTATTCTTGTTAATATTCCAGAGTGTTTCAAAGGCAGTTTCAGCGCTTTCGTTATCGTATGCAAGATCGATGAGGTCCCATAAAAATCCAGTTACACGCCATTCGTTGCGAGGTCCTGCACAAACATCGGCCGGTATATATTCGATTGTTATCGGAGCTCTTCTCGGAACTAGGTATTCAAATTTAGCGTTGATATCTGTGATATCAATTGAAAGCCATGCTGAGAAGAAGCTTGCCCATCCTTCAGAAAGTGCAAGGGCTCCAGAGTAGCACTGGTCAATCTTATGGCTTCCTCCTCCGAAAGCTCCAATATTTCCTTGATCATAAATTGCGTGTCCAAGTTCGTGACCAACTACATCCCAGTGATCACCTCTTGAAACGTTAACAGTATTCCAGTTATAGTAATCACCATCGGCCGGAAATCTAAAATTAACTTTTGATGTCCAAGAGTTGATAATACCTGCTCGAGACATTTTATTAACGGCCTTCATTGCGATATCGTAAATTGCGATAACTTGTCCCGTTGGTTCGCTAGCATTGAAAATCCAGTAATTTGTTTTTCCACACTCAACTTCACCGTGAATTTCATAAGTTTGAATATTCTTAATTTTGAAGTATCTATTATCGAGTCTTGATGTTGCAATGCCTTCAGCGCAGTTTGTTTCAAGATCAAGGTTTTCGAGAATTTCAATAGTTCCATTTTCTCGGATAAGCTTGATTAAGACCAAAGTCTCAGCCTGTGAATTAATTGTTATAAGATTTGATGATGGGTTAAGAACATGATCAAGTATTTCTAATTCTGAATACTTTGGATTAGTAAGATCAGTTTCAGGCTCCATTGCAAAAGTGTTAATACATGCAATTAACGTCAAAATTTTTAAAAATGACTTCATATTCCCTCAGTGTTTTTTGTTGTGCTTTGTGTGGCATCGATTTAAACGTATAAGTAGTACATATGGCAATGATTTTTAGTTAAATTGTGATAATAAGTAAGACATGATTAGATTAATAGCCGCACTGATAATAGCATTTCAAACACTTGCAATCTCTTACGGAGAATGCGTTGCGATACCAAGTTCTAAAGTTTATATCAATCCTGATTTTACCCAACCATTTCCAAAAACGATTTCATTTGCTTGTAAGTATGAGTGCCAGGCGGATACTCTTGAGGTGATTAATGCAACATCGACTATCAAGGTCAATAATTTCGACGAAGAAGCAAGGAATCTTGTCTGCCAAGGAGTGATTGTTAAGAAGAGTAAATGGGGTTATGAGATGGACTCAGTAGAACCCTTCTTTATTTACGCGACGAGACTCTCAGAGATTAAAGACTTTGGTCATGGTAGAGAGATACCTGTTGATATTGATGCTTCAGCTTCGCTTAGAGAAAAACTCAATACAGACTTTAAACTAATTTCAAGTGCCTACATCACGGCGGGAAAAAATTCTCCAGAATTTCTCGAGGCAGGACTTCTTCTTGAATCAATGATTGATAATCTTCCATTGCTAGACGAGTATTTAAGCAAGTTTAGCGCCGCTGATTATAAGGTTCCACCGGGCCTTTCAAGTGAAGGGCTACTTTATAATGTACTAATTTCTAGTGCATTTTGGCGTATTTAACGCTAGTATCTTGGCATTAAACACTTAAAGGAAAATCAATGTTAAACGTCTCTAATTTATCAAAAAATCAGAGTGGAGAAACTCTCTATTCATCTTGTTCATTCCAAATTAATCCAGGCGAAAAAGTTGGACTTGTTGGGCCAAATGGCTCTGGAAAGACAACTCTTTTTAGAATGATTATTGGTGAAGAAAAACCAGATGAAGGGCAAATCAGTTTCCCAGACAAGTTACGTTGGGCCTACTTCTCTCAGAAGGTTGGAGAGATGAAAGGTAAGACAGCTCTTCAAGAAGTTATTGAAGGTGATGCTAAAATTAAAGAGCTTCAAGAAAAGCTTCGCGAGTTTGAAGAGAAGCTGGCCGACATGGCAAATATGACAGACGATGAGATGAATGATGTTCTTATGAAAATGGGTGACGTTCAATCTGAGTTTGAAAAGCGCGGTGGTTACGATCTTGAATCTCGTGCAGAAGAAATTCTAACAGGTCTTGGGATCATGCCAGAAGATCATCATAAGAAAGTAGAAGACTTCTCTGGTGGTTGGAAGATGAGAATCGCGCTTGCGAAGGTTCTGGTTATAAACCCTGAAATGATCATCATGGATGAGCCTACCAACTACCTTGATATGGAAACAATTCTTTGGCTTGAAAATTGGCTGAAAAATTATAAGGGCGCAATTTTCATGACGACCCACGATCGTGACTTCATGAATAATGTTTGTAAAAAAATTATTGAAATCTCTCATGGGAAGATGACGACATATTCTGGAAATTATGACTGGTATCTTCAAGAAAGAGAAACTCGTCTTGTACAATTAAAAGCGCAAGCGCAAAGACAAGCTGATATGCTTGCTAAAGAAGAAGAATTCATCGCGAAATTTAAAGCAAGAGCATCTCACGCAGCTCAGGTTCAGTCTCGTGTAAAGAAGCTTGATAAGATAGATCGTATTGAAGTTCCTACTGAAGAAGAAACAATTAACTTCCAGTTCCCAACTCCTCCAAGAGGTGGTGATGACGTTATCATGCTTGAAGATCTTGCTAAGGCATGGACAAACTCTAAAGGTGAGAATATTCCTGTTTTCTCTGGACTTAAGGCAACAGTAAAAAGGCTTGATAAGATCGCTGTCGTTGGTGTTAACGGAGCAGGGAAGTCGACTCTTTTAAAGTGTATTACTCAACATACTGAACCAACTTCTGGACAAGTGAAGGTAGGGCCGAGTATCAAGATTGGTTACTTTAGTCAGTACTCTCTTGATGTTCTTGAACCTGAAAATAGTGTTTTTGATGAAGTTCGAAAAGGACTTGGAGAGGCGAGTGATGGATACGTTAGAAATCTTCTTGCAGCTTTCCTTTTCAGAGGTAATGACGTTGATAAGAAAGTTAAGTATCTTTCAGGTGGAGAGAAATCTCGTCTTGTAATGGCCGTGCTACTTTCTCAAAATAATAATTGTCTTATACTTGATGAGCCTACCAACCACCTTGATATCAAATCTCGTGAGGTTCTTCTTGAAGCTCTTAAGGCATACGAAGGAACAATTCTTTTCGTATCCCACGATAGACACTTTTTAACAGAACTATCTGCCAAGGTATTTGAAGTTGACCATGGTCAAGTTCTTATCTATCCAGGAAACTACAAATATTACTGCGATAAGAAAGCGGGTTTAATTAATTAAAGGTTGTACTATGGCGAATCTAAGAGGAATCACATCGAAGCAAGCTTTCAATATTCTAGATAGTGGAATAAGAAATAATGAGGTTCTTAAAGGGCCTCCTCTCTCGTTTGTAATCCTTGATAATGGTGGGCATGTTAAACTGGCACATTCTCAGGATGGTTGCTCAATCGCCCGCTACGAAATAGCCCTTGGGAAAGCATATGCGGCTCTTGCGATGGGGTTTAATTCTCGTGAATTTTACAACTATGTTAAGCAAGGAATTCTACCCGAACTATTTGGTACTGCGATTAATGGAAGTCTAAATGGTAAGTTTATTCCTCAGCCTGGAGGAGTATTAATTAAGGATGGTGATGAGATTATCGGGGCAATCGGAATTTCAGGAGCATCTTCGGACTATGATGAAGATATTGCCATCAAAGCGATTGCCGATATTAATCTACAGTAGTTTTTCTATATTGTTTATTAGCCCTTTATCTAGCGGCACAGTTGATGAAGGGTACTTTTTTATAAGTCTTCCTTCCTTATCAAATAAAACCTTTTCAAAATTCCATTTAACTTCTTCACGAGTTTGGCTTTTGATGAATTCATAAATTTTATTTTTGTTCGCACCTGAGACAACTTGCTTCTCAGTAATTGGAAAAGTTGCTCCGTAGTTGCGCTGACAAAAATTGGCGACTTCCGTATTACCTTCTGGTGTTTGTCCTCCAAAGTCGTTTGAAGGGATACCTAAGACGACAAGTCCCTTTGATTTATACTTTTGATAGAGTTTTTCAATATCATCAAGCTGTCCAGTATAGCCACAACGTGTCGCGATATTTACAACGAGAAGTGGCTTTCCTTTAAATGAGGAAAACTTAATTTCTTCACCTTTGTATGTGTTGATATTGAAATCATAGAGAGAGTTCGCAAATGTTGAGAGAGTCGCAAAAATTACTAAAAATAGTTTAATCATAAATTCTCCTTTTGTTGATGGTAACCAATTTTTGGCAAAAGGTCTCCTAGACATTTGTGCGCTGGGTAGTTAAATACGACTTTTTTACTCGTATTATTATGACATGGAACAATACATTAACTCTCTTGAACTACAATATCTGATTTTATTCTCTGTCTTACTTCTTCTTCCAAAGATTTTACTAAGATTTAATATTCCGGTGGGGATATCTTCTCTTTTTCTTGGAGTAATTACGGCCTTGACTATAGGTTGGTTTAAAGATGATCAAATGATTCTAATGCTTTCTCGCCTTGGGATTACATCATTATTCTTGTTTGCCGGGATGGAAATTGAGGTTGAGGAACTGAGAAGGGATGCACCTGCTTTAAGCAAGAGTATTGCAAAGGCGGTTGTTGTCACAATTGTTTCGGCCATTTTCTTTTCGTGGTCCATGGGATTACATTTTAGACCAGCTATCATTTTAGCTCTTGCGATATTAACTCCATCAACTGGTTTTATTTTAAATTCTCTTAGAAATTATGGTTTCACAGAGGATCAGCAATACTGGATTAGATCAAAAGCGATCGCTAAAGAAATTGCTGCGATTGTAATGCTATTTGTTGCTCTTCAATCAGAGTCGCTAGAGCAGTTTATTTTCTCTAAAGGGATTTTGATTTTCCTTGTGTTATTTCTGCCATTTCTATTTAAATTCTTTTTTAAAGTTATTGCGCCTTACGCTCCAGACTCGGAAGTTGGCTTTCTGATTCTTGTGGCCCTGATTTGTGGAGTTATCACTAAGAATATTGGAACATACTATCTTGTTGGAGCCTTTATTGTAGGTGTCATTGCTGGACAGTTTAAACATTTTAATAATAGCCATAAGGCCGATGACATCCTAGAGCATTTGAGAATGTTCTTTTCATTCTTCATCCCATTTTATTTTTATTCGACAGGACTAACAATTACCTCAGATCTATTCTCAATAAAGGGATTAGCGCTTGGACTTGGACTTCTGATTGTGTTTATTCCTATTAGAATCCTTACAGTGTTTTCAAGTATAAAATTCTTTATTAAAGATAATTGGCAGGATCGTTATCCAATTGCAACAGCGTTGCTTCCAAATTTAATTTTTGGACTAGTACTGGCTTCAATTTTAAGAGAGAGATTTCAAATTGATGTTTATATTATTTCTGGTCTGATTGTTTATACGATACTTTCAAGTATTATTCCTGCGATTGTCTTTAAGAAGACACCTCCGGAGTCTTTTGTTTAGGATCATCAATGGAAATTAATTCACGTTTTGTAGAAGATTCTGACTTTGTTACTGAGCTAGAACTTTGCCAGCTACGTCTAATGAAAGATGGTGATCTCGATTGGTTTATGATGATTCCCAAAGTTCCTGGTGCTAAAGAATGGATTGATCTAAGCGTAGATCAGCAAATTCAATTAACAAAAGAGATTGATCTCGTTAGTCGTAAATTGAAGTCTGTTAATTCTGGTAAAATAAATATTGGTAGTCTTGGTAACGTGGTTAGTGACTTACATATACATGTTTTGTCGAGAGAAGAAGGGGATAGAGCTTGGCCAGGACCTATTTGGGGAACAAAGGCATTAAAACCGTATTCCCCAGATAGACTAGTATTTTGGAAAAAAGAATTTAATTCTTAGTGGTGATGTCCACCTTCTCCGTGTGCGTGACCATGAGCAATTTCTTCATCAGTTGCCGCACGTGATTCAGTAATTTCTACATCAAAGAAAAGTTTCTTTCCTGCAAGTGGGTGGTTACCATCAAGAGTAATACTTTCACCTTCGATTTTTACAACAGTAAATGGAGGCATTGCTGGGTTGTTGTTAACTCTAAATTGGTCTCCAACATTTAGTTCAGCTTCTGGTGGAAACTGAGCTCTTTCAACAGTAATAACCATATCTTCTCTTACTTCACCGTAAGCATCAGCAGCAGCTACTTCAACATTCTTCTTATCACCAACATTCATTACAACTAGTTCTTGCTCTAGTCCTGGGATAATCATTCCGCTACCTTCTAGGAAAAGAAGTGGAGATGCACCTTCAGATGAATCAATTGTTGTACCTTGATCATCTTTAAGAGTGTAATGAAATCCAATAACTTTTTGTGTCATAAAATATCCTTTTTTTGTTTTTGATAACTACTTTTATCGGCCCTAGCACTTACTGGCAATCTTAGCTTGCCTCACAGGTGCTTTTTCATTATATTGCCATAATAATTTTTTCAATCATATAAAGGATATTTCATGTCTGATGCTCTAAGTACTGAAATTTATAAATATATAACGCGACTTGAGAAGTCCGTTACTGATTGCGTTGATGTAATTAAAAAGATCCCTGATCACAATATGGAAGCCTTGATGGAGATTCAAAGAAATTTAGAGTCTCTGAAAGAAGAAAGTAAGTCATGTAATGACGATGATCTTCCAGCAATCATTCAACAGATGCACCTACAAAATCAACTGGCCGAAAGATTTTCGACTCACGTAAGCCTTCCCGATGCCGAGTCTCCATTCTTTGGTCATATGAGAATTGAGCAAGAAGGTAAAACGAAAGATATTTATCTTGGACATATATCGTTTTCGCATCGTCTTGCGAAGTTTAAAATCATCGACTGGAAAAAGGCTCCAATTGCGAGAGTGTTTTATCAATTTGCTGAAGAAGATGATTTTGAATTAGATCTTGAAGAGAGAACAATTGAAGGAACGATACTTGAAAAGTCTATCCTTACAATTAGAAATGGTGAACTACTTCGTGTTGATAGAGGTGGTGAGTCTTATGTGAAAAGAGATGGTAAGTGGACTGGAATGCACGAAGAAGTTGCTGTCCTTGCAGGTGGAGAAGGGAAGGCTAATGGAGAGCTCGCTTTTGGTATGGGAAATACCAACTTTGATTCTCCTGAAGTAATCTCGCTTCTTGATAAAATTCAGTATGACATTGTTCATGGTGATGCAAAGAAACCTCTTCTTATTACAGGGGGAGCTGGTAGTGGTAAGACAACTGTAGCTCTTTATCGAATCGCAAAACTTTGTGAAAAGGGTGTTCTGAATCCTAATGATGCCCTTGTTCTTGTTCCAAACGCAGGTCTGATTAATCTTTCTAAGACACTTCTTTATAATATTGGCCTGGAAAGAGTACATGTAAAAACAACTGAAGAACTTTTAAAGGAAGTTGTAACAACGACAATTAAGGGAATGCCACGCAAGATTAATGATAACACTCCACTTGGAGTATCAACAATCAAGAGGCATCCATATACTTTAGATATGCTTGCTGAATATGTTGAGCAACAGAAAAATCAGGCTCTTTCTGTTCTTGAGAAAATGGAGAATAAAGATAAGATCTTTAATTTCATTTCTTCTAATAAGCACTTATCAATTATCCCATTATTTAAACTGATTCATGAACAGTCTTTCATTACTTCTTTGGAAAGAATGCAAATTAAAGAGCAGTTAAGAAAACTTAGAAATTACCAAGAAGATATTTTTAATCTTTTCACTAATTTCTCTTTAATGGAAAAGTTAAGAGACAACTCAAATGGTTTCATTACAAATAGAATGCTTGAAGAGTTAAAGTTTCATATGTCTTCTACTTATAATGAGTTCGACTCAGACAAGGATCATCAATCAACTGAAGCGACTATGGATAGAAGTGGTATGTTTGATTTTGAAGACTACCCATTACTAATCAAACTTGTTGAATTAAAAAATGGGACAATCCACATTAATAATCACAAGATCAAAATGTATAAACACATCTTCCTTGATGAGGCGCAAGAGCTTTCAGCAAGTGAGTTAGAACTTCTGTCTCATACACTTATGAAGGATGGAAACTACACAGTGGCAGGAGATGCGATTCAACAAATTGATCCATCGATGGTTTTCACTTCTTGGGATCTTGTTCTTAAGAGTTTAGGAATTAGTGACTTTAAAGCAAGTGAGCTTAATGTTTCTTACCGCTCTCCAAAGCAGATTGTAGAGTTTGCTCACACGGTACTTGGTCCTCTTGCTCCAGGTCAGATGCCAGATACAAAGAGAAACGGTGGACCAGTTATTAAAACTCAAGTTCAACACCTTGCTCATGCATCGATGGTTCTATCTGATGCTCTTGTTGATCTTACAAAGAGAGAGCCACGTGCGACGATTGCCATCATTTGTAATAAAGAAGAAACGGCAGAGCAGTTTTACAACGAACTTGCAGATATTGGTGGTGTGAACCTTGTGCTAGATCAAGGGTTTAACTTTAAGCCTGGTATTGATATCACAACTGTTGACCAGATCCGTGGTCTTGAGTTTGATTACGTTATTCTTCCAGATACAGATAGAGTGAATTACCCAGAAAATAATAGGGCCAGAAAGAGACTTCACCTTGCTGCAACAAGAGCAATTCACCAGTTATGGGTTCTCTTCCCGCTAGATCGTACAATTCTATTCTAAAAAATTTCTATAATTTGATACTCGAGCTCTCCTTTGGGAGACTCGACTTCAAAAAATTCTCCTTCTTCTAATGTCATTGCGCCTTCAGCGATCGGTGACTTTAGTGAAAGAACATGTACTTCCACATTATCAATATCTAATGTATATCCTGAGTAGGTTGGAGAAATGAAATAGAGTGCCTCATTGTCTTCGTGACCAATTTTAGCAATTGCTCCCACTTCTACCTTGTCTGATGCTTTAGGCGTATACGCATCAATATAGGCAATATCTGATTTTAACTCTTCAACTCTCTTGCCCTGTGCTTGTACGAGGTAGCCAACTTCTGTGCGTCGAGTATCGTACTTGCCTTCGGGTTTCATATCATCTTGAGACATGAGATCACGTGAGTGCTCAAGGGCCTCGGTTGCCAGCTCGAGCTCATGTTGAAGTTTTTTATGAATTTCTTGTTTTATCAAAGTCTTATTTATCATGAATTTACTTTACCATAATCGAACTTAGATGTAAGATACAAGTATACCCCATGGGGGTATTTTGAAAGGAAGTATTTATGTCAGAAAATAAAAAAATGAAGTTTATTGTTAGCGGAATTAAGTGTGGGGGTTGTGTTTCAAAAATTGAAAATAATCTTTCGGACTATCACCCAGTTGTGGATAAGGAAGTTGGTGAGGTCATTGTAGAGTTGGCCACTGAGACAAGACCAATTGAAGTAAAGAAGAAGCTTGAAGAATTAGGATTTGGAGTTCAAAGCTTTTCTAAGGCTGAGTAATGAGCTTTCAGATAAATCAGAAAGTTAAAGGCATGACCTGTGCAGGTTGTGCTTCAACTATTGAGAGGGAGGCATCCAAAGTCGCTGGAGTACTATCATGTGAGGTTAACTTTGCGACTGAATCGGTTGCGATATCAACAGAGACAGAAGCGGATTTTCATAAGCTTCAGAAAAAAATTAAAGAGATTGGGTATGAGATTGTAGATACTTTAAAAGAAGAAAAAGATGATAAGACTTTGATGAAGTTTTTTATCTCAATCACTCTGAGTATTTTAATTTTCTTATTTGCTATGGGGCCACTTATGCATGTGGTGTCTAGAGAAGTGAATTGGTATATTCAATTTGCTTTAACCCTTCCTGTTTGGGCATGGATCGGGCTTCCATACCTCAAAGCCGTATGGGTACTTTTAAAAACTCTTCGTTCAAATATGAATACTCTGATAGGGGTTGCTACAACTGCTGCCTTTACTTATAGTTCATTCATTACATTCTTTAATCAAAAATCAATTCAGATTGGATTAACTCAGACGGTCTATTTTGAAGCTATCGGTTTTATTGTGAGCTTCGTTCTTCTTGGTCAATACTTTGAACACAAGGCGAAGAAAAAAGCGAAAGAGGCGCTTGATTCACTTCTAAACTTAACAAGTAAAGAGGCTACAGTTCTTGTTGATGGTGTTGAAGTTCTTAAGAAAATGGATGAAATTGTCGTTGGGGATATTCTTCGTGTTCGACCAGGTGAGAAACTTTCTGTCGATGGGAAAATTATTAAAGGACAATCGAGTATTGATGAGTCAATGCTAACTGGAGAGTCGGTTCCTGTTCTCAAAAAGATTGATGACAATGTTTTTGGTGGGACGATCAATGGAGAAAGTGTCATTGAGTATGTCGCAACAAAAGTTGGAAAAGATACCATGGTTGCACACATTATCGATTTTGTTGAAAGTGCACAATTAAATAAACCACAAATTCAGAAGCTTGCTGACCAAGTAAGTGCTGTTTTTACTCCTGTCGTAATTGTAATAGCAGTCATAACTTTCATACTATGGTTTATGCTTGGACCAACTCCTGTTTGGGGTAATGCCATTTCTAATTTTATCGCAGTTCTTGTTATTGCATGTCCATGTGCTCTAGGGCTTGCGACTCCTACCGCAGTTGTTGTAGCCACCGGGAAAGCCTCCTTGGCGGGAGTACTTGTAGGTGGGGGAAGTGTTATTGAAAAGGCAAACTCTATCAATGCTGTTGCTTTTGATAAGACAGGAACTATTACACATGGAAAGCCTATCGTTTTAAGTATGGAGTACTTTGGTGATAACGAACAAGATTTCCTTGTCGCGGTCAGCTCAATTGAAAATTACTCCGAACACCCACTTGCTAAGTCAATTGTAAACTACGCAAAGGAGTTGGGGGTACAACTTGATGATCCGGATTCATTTGAAATTGTTGCTGGAGGGGGAGTAAGAGCTGATTATATCGGAAAAGAATATCTTCTTGGTAGTCATAACTTTCTTGAGTCAGAAGGTGTGGAGTTTGAACATCAGTTTGACGATCATCTTTTAGGAACATATGTCTATGTTTCCGTTGAAAAGAAGTGTATTGCCCGTTTTGTCATTGGAGATAAAGTTAAGCAATCGGCTAAAGAGCTAATTTCAAAGCTACATGAACTTGGGATTAAGACATATCTTATCACTGGGGATAATGAGAGGATAGCAGCTGAAGTCGCTAGAGAAGTTGGAATCGATGATTTCTATGCCAATGTGAAGCCATTAGAAAAAGCAGATTATATTCAAAAGATTCAAAAAGATTATAAGGTTGCAATGATAGGAGATGGAGTAAATGATGCTCCGGCCCTGGCTAAGGCTGATCTCTCTCTCGCGATGGGAACAGGGGCAGATGTGGCAATTAACGCTAGTGATGTCACTATCTCGACAGGTGATATTGCTAAAATTTACGATCTATTCATTCTTGCTCGAGGGAGCATGAAAATTATGAAGCAGAACCTTGGGCTTTCTTTTGTTTATAATACGGCACTTATTCCTCTTGCTGCTGGGATCTTGTATCCTTTTGGTGGACCACTGATGCCTCCAATCCTCGCAAGTATCGCCATGGCAATGAGTAGTATCTCTGTTGTTTTAAATAGCTTACGTATAAGGAATTTAATATGAATCACCATGCGGATCACCGAAAATTAGTCAATAGAGTAAAGCGAATAGAGGGGCAGGTTCGTGGTATTTCTTCAATGATTGAGGAGCAGAAGTACTGTATCGACATTTTGACACAAATTAAGGCTTCACGAAGTGCATTAAAGTCTTTAGAGTTAGAGGTATTAGAAAATCATGTCGGCCATTGCATGATGAAGGCCTCAAGATCAAATGATGAAAAAGAGATTGAGGAAAAAATTAAAGAGGTAATGGACCTATTAAAGAGGTCCTCTAAGTCATAAGAAAAAAGATGAATAGACTAAACTTCAATCATTTTTATTATTTCTACGTTGTTGGTAAGCTAGGCTCAATCAAGGAAGCTTCTAACAAGCTCCATGTTTCTCAACCAACGATCAGCGATCAGTTAAAACTTCTCGAAGAATACTTTGATACAAAACTTTTTGATAGGAAAAGTAGGTCGCTAACTTTAACTTCCCATGGTGAAGTTGCGATGAAATATGCCCAAAAAATTTTTAATTTAGAAAAAGAATTAACAAGTCAGTTAAAAGATCAAATCACACTACCAAAGACTTCTGTTGATATTGGTATTACTCAGTATATGTCCCATTATTTTCTTCATGAGATGATTTTTCCTCTTCTTGGAAATGAGAATGTGGCCATAAATATGAAAGAAGGTGAGAGACGTTATCTTCTTTCAGATCTCGATGAAGGTCGAGTTGATATTCTCTTCACTGACTCCAAAGAGGGGATCGGGGAAAATTTCACTGCATATCGAATCGGTGTTAATAAAACTTTTGTTGTCGCCCATAAGAAATTTAAAAAATTTAAAAATGATTTCCCAAATAACTTAACTGAGATTCCATTTTTTAACTACACAGAAGATTCGCCGCTTAGACATGAGATTGAGCTATTCTTTATGAGAAATGCACTTAATCCACGTATCATTGGTGAAGCCAATGATATAGATATGCTAGAACTTGTGACCAAGAGTGGAAATGCATTTACAATCGTACCTGAAGTCTCGAAGAAACGTTTTGAGCTCAATGAAGATGTAATCACACTTGGAGAGATCAAGGAATTACAAACTGAGGTTTATGCCGTTGTTAGATCAAACTACAAAGGCGAGGGTCTTAAAATCATTCAAAAAGATAAGGTTTAAGAAACTAAAATTGAGTATCTTATTTTTAAAGCACTATAGCTGATTGTACTAAAAGTAAGCACCGCGCTTAGGGTCCACACTAAAGAGCTCACAAGATAAACATCTGAACCCAAAATTAAAAACAAACTTACGAAGTATCCAGAAAGACCTAAACCATAGAGGCCTTTTGTTTTTGTGATTTCTTTAAGTTCTGAAATTGTTAATAGAGCACTCGCAAATATCGTTCCTGAGCCAATGAAAATCGCTGAACAAATAGCCGTGCATATGATGTGGCCAAAGTGGCGATGAAAGAAGTGAAACAGATCGTAGTTATTGGTTAAGCTGAAGTTAAATTGTGGGCAAAATAGTAGGGTTACTAGCCCGATAAAAGTTTGGATCGATATTAGCTTTAGAATAATAGTGCTGTGACTTGGATTAAGGTCTCTATGAACAAAATTAAGTACGGTATCATTAACTTCATTAGAAGAACTTTCTGATGTCATAAAAAGTTTAAAATCATCATTAATTTTCTTAGTCATCTTATACCTTCTTACCCTTTAGTGCGGCAATCGCCCTCGAAGCAATCTTTCGAACATTGGATGTCGAGAGATTAAGTTTTTGAGCAATCTCTTCATAATCGTGATCAGAGAAGTATCTCATCTCTATAATTGCTTTTTCACGATCAGAGAGTGACTCAAGATCAATCTCTACTTCCTTTTCCACGTTCTTACATACCAGCTCATTCTCAAAAAAATCAACGGTAGAAATCTTTTTCTTCTTTAAGTAATCAAGGACAGTCGTTCTTGTAATAGTAAAAATCCATTGAGCGAAAAGATACTGATCACTATATTGACTTCTCGTGCGATGAAGCTTCATAAAAATGTCTTGAAAAACTTCTTCTCTCATATCTTGATTAAAAACCTTTCTATTTAAATAAGAAGAGATTTTTGTCTTATAGCGAGAGTAGAGTATTTCAAAGGCTTCATACTCACCAGCTGCGTAGAGATTCATTAACTTTTCATCATTTAAATTTCTAATCTCTTCCATCAGTCCTCAGAGAGTATTACGAGTCAATTTGTGGTTTTGTGACAACTTTCTAAATTATGCAAAATTACCTGTTATATGACTAGGTAAATATGCTAACTAATTGAAATTTCGAGATATGGAATATGTATATTTTTCAACAAAACTCTGAGCGAAATCAATTTATGCTATTGGAATTGTATGAAAAAACTATTAGCTATTTTAATACTTTGTCAGTCCATGTGCTTTGCTGAAATCTTTGGTGTTGATGATCGTTTAGAGGCCTTTGAAGAGATGCCATCTGTGCTTCGTCAAAATCTTCGCTCATCTGTCGCACTCGTCCCCAAAAATCGTTTGAGTATAACGGATAATGGTGTTTCTATTCTATCTAATAGCTTAGCGGAGACATTGAGAATGTGCGAAAACTCTCGATTTAGTAATCAGCCATTACTTGCAAACTGTTCTGGAAGTTTGGTTGGTAATGATACTGTTTTGACCGCAGCACATTGTCTTCCTGACGATAAACAAGAAAGTTGTGATGAGTATTACTATGTTTTTGATTATGAAGTAGGGGGGGATGGTAAAGTCAAAACTTTGAAAAAAGAGAATATTTTCGAATGCCAGAAAATCATTCACCATGATTTTGATACCTTCTTTTCTAAAACAGGACTAGATCTTGCGCTTGTTAAGCTTAAAAGAGCTGTGAGTGATCGAACTCCTTATAAAGTAAACTTTAGTGAAATTTCAAATGGGGATGAAATATTTATGATAGGATATCCTTTAGGAGCTCCTAAAAAAGTATCTCATGGGGCAACTGTTAAAGACAGTCCTTTTAAAAATAGCTTTAGTAGTGATCTGGATACCTTTAGTGTGAATTCTGGCTCCCCAATATTTGATAGGAATACTGGTGATCTTATAGGTGTTCTTGTTCGTGGCACTGGTGCTAATCTTAGATCTGTAGGACAGTGTAATGACTGGAGCTATGCTGAGGAAAGTGGGTTTGCAGATGGTAATAATCTGCTATCAATAAAGGAGATACTAGAAGGGATTAATGATTAAGTGGTTACTTATTCTATTTTCACTTTCAGTGTTTGCGCGAGAAAAAATTACTCTTGGCACTTTTAATATTCCAGAGTTTGTCACTTCAAAAGATAGCGGAGCATTTGTTGACCTTGTGAGAGAAATCGGAAATCGCTTAGATCTTGACATTGAAATTGTACTTCGCCCTCCAAGAAGGACATTGTCATCATTTGCCTCTGAACAGTTAGATGGGTACTTTCCTGCTCTTGATGGGTTCAATCAAAATTTAAAAACGAGCGACACAACTCCATTCTATTACAAAAAAGACTTCTTCTTCTCATATGAAGAAGTTAAAAACCTTAAGGGTAAGACTGTATGTCTTACTGCTGGTTATCCTTATGAAAAATCACTATTGGAGAATAAGGAACTTAATCTTATCTACACTCATTCAGATCAAACATGCCTACAGATGCTAATAAAGAAGCGAGCTGACTTCTTTGTCTGTGAACTACACTCTGGGGTCGCAGCGTTGAGAGATAGTGGGATAAGAGAGATACATATTTTCCCACAGGCCATTTCAAAACTTGATGTCTTCTTTTCATTTCAGGATAGTATTAAAGGCAGAAGACTTTCAAAGCTATTTAGTGCTGAGATTAACAGAATGAGAAAAGACAAGAAACTTTCAAATTTCTTTGAAAAATCAACTAAATACGTCTCTGAGTATGTCAAATTTGGCTATGATCCGACCATAAAGTAGTAAATATTATTTAATCTTATCGACTTGTCACAATTTCTATTTTTAAATCGTATTAAAGAATGAATGCAATTTCTGGGGTCATCTATGATTTTAAAAATAGTAATATTAACTTTTTCGACTTCCTGCCTCTGGGCATTTTCATTTAAAGATGGTGTAAAACAAATAATTACACACGACAGTGTTGAAGCATTGTCTTTTCAAGCAAAAGCACTTGAGTTTGAAGGGGAAAAACAAGGATCATGGGGTGATCCAATAGTAAAGCTTGCTGCAAAGAATTATCCTGTCGATAATTTTTCTGATGATAAAAGTCCGATGACCGGTTTAGAAATATCTGTCGCTCAAAAGATAGCTTTAACAAATAAATATGGAAAGTTAAATGCAGCTTTAAACCAAATGTCGCAGGCGAAAAAATTTGATGTCGAAAACAAGAAACAAGAACTTGTTAAACTTTACTGGGAAATTTTAATCGACATAAGAAAGCTTGATGAAGAAGTTGTCATCATTTCTGAAAATAAAAATTGGATAGATGGTATCCTTAAGGCCTCACAACAACTCTATCGTAATGGAAAGATAAATCAACAAACTCTTCTTGATATCCAAATAAGAAAGTCAGAGCTTGAAACTTCGATAAGTAACAAACAATTTGAATTACAGGAACAATATGATCGTTTAAGCTATTTACTTAGTTCTAATAGTCGCAGGCTAGATAAGAGATCAGTTCCATGGTCGAGCTTAGAGAAAGTTGGTGCAAAAACTGAAGATTCAAAAGAATTGAGTTTGAAATCAATGTTGAACTCAAAGAAACAAGTTCTAGCTGCCTCAAAGTTAAACTACGTGCCAGATATTACTTTTTCTCTAGGATATACCAAACGGGCCAATATTGATAAACAAGGAGATTTTGCATCTGCAATGATCTCATTTCCATTACCGTTCTCTGATAAAACAAGTGCCTCTTATGGGCAGGCCGTGGAGGAAGAGAATAATATTAAATATCAGCTTAAAAACTACAATCGTTTTAAAGAGAGTGAAGAAAAACGAATTAAAAACCAAATCAAAAAAATTAAAAATGAGTTGGGTATCTTAGATTCTAAAACAATTCGTTTTGCACAAAACTCAAAGAAAATATCTTCTAAGTCTTACACTTTGGGGGATACTTCATACGTTGAATTACTACAAGCAGAACTAAAGCTTCAAAATTTATTGTTGATGAAAAGTAGCCTCAAGGCTGCGCTCGCCAAAAATCAAGTAATGTACAAATTTATAATTGGAGATAACCTCTATGAATAAGATTTTTTTAGTAATTATTCCACTTCTTTTCCTTGTGTTCTCTTGTGATAAGAAAGCTATAACAGAAATGAATGAGAGTGAGCATAAGCATGAAGAAGTTTACTATACATGTGCTATGCATCCTCAGATTAAGGAAAAAGCTCCAGGGAAATGTCCAATATGCCATATGAACCTCACAAAAGTTGTAAAGTCTAAAACTGAGCAGGAAGTAAAGAAAGTTGCACCAACTAAAAAATGGGCATGTGAAAACTATCCTGATGTTACTAGTGATGTTGAAGGACCTTGTCCACTTGATGGTACTCCAATGATTCTAGTTTCTAATCATGAAAGTGCTTCTTCAATTGTCGCAAAGCTTAAGCTACAGAAATCTACGCTTGCTCACTTTTCGCCATCTTTTTTTCCAGTGACTAAAATGGTGATGAATAAGAAAATTCGTTTGCTTGGAACAGTTCTTCAGTCTGAAGATAAAGAAAGTAGTATTCCTGCGAGAGTTGGGGGAAGGGTTGAGAAAGTCTATATCAAGTCGACTGGTAGCTTTGTAAAGTCAGGTGCACCAGTTATAGAGATTTATAGTCCAAAGCTTATTACTGCAGGAGAAGAATATCTTATAGCAAAAAGATCATTTCAAAAATCTGCAACAAAAGAATTTAGAGAAATGATTAAGCAAAGCGAGCAGCGTCTACAACTTTGGGGGATTAAACCTCAGCAGTATGAAGAATGGTTCAAGCGAGGTGAGGTACCTAAGAGCATAACACTTTTCTCCGAAGCAACTGGTATTGTACGAAAGAAAAATGCAACAGTTGGTAAATACTTTCAAGAAGGACAAAATTTCTTTGAATTATCTGATCTATCCGAAGTTTGGGTAGAAATGGATGTTTATGAACATGATGCAGGACTTGTCGAAATGGGACAAGTGGCAACGCTTGCATTTACTTCAATTCCTGGGGAAAAGGTAGAGGGCGAGATTGATTTTATTAGCCCAGTATTAAGTCTTCAGTCTCGTACATTAAAGATTAGAACTACAATTAAAAATACTCAAGGAAAGCTTAAGCCAGGAATGCTTGCAGATGCAATAGTAGATATAAAGTTTAAAGGAATGCCACTGGTTGTACCAAGAAGTGCTGTGATTGATACTGGACGAAGAAAAGTTGTGTGGCTAAAAGTTAGTGATAGCGAGTTTCAGGCCAAAGAAATTGAAAGTGGTCTCGAGTCTGAGGGATATATTGAAGTTAAATCAGGTTTAGAAGAAGGTGAAGAAGTTGTTGTTGATGGTAATTTTCTTCTCGATGCTCAGGCACAGTTGTTTGGTGGTTATGTGGACTTTGGTGGGCAATTATGATTCAAAAATTAATTGAAGCTTCCATTAAGAACAGAGTTCTTGTTGTTATTGTTTTCATTTTAATTTCATTTCTCTCTGTCTTTAGCTTAAGCAGGGCCCGTATAGATGCTATTCCCGATATTGGAGAGAATCAGCAAATTGTTTTTACAAAATGGTCAGGTAGATCTCCTAAAGACATTGAGCAACAAGTTACTTATCCACTTAGTATTCTTTTACAAGGGATCCCTGGTGTAAAAAATATACGAGGAATGTCGGCTTTTGGCTTCTCCACTATTTATGTCATCTTCAAGGATGATGTAGATTTTTATTGGAGTCGTTCGCGTGTTCTGGAAAAACTATCGACAGCAACAAATTCATTACCCGAGGGGGTGAGTCCTCAAATAGGACCTGATGCAACAGGTCTTGGACAAATATTCTGGTATACACTAGAGAATCAAAAAGGGGCAGAGAATCCAAAATCGCTAGCCGAGCTTCGTTCACTACAAGACTTCTATGTTAAGTACCTTTTACAAGGTGTTGAAGGAGTTAGTGAAGTTGCAAGTATCGGAGGATTTGTAAAGGAATATCAAATTGATGTTGATCCTAAAAAATTATTTGCTTATGACATTCATTTTAGTGCTGTTTTAGAGGCAATTCAAAATAGTAATATTGATGTTGGAGCTGAAGTCATTGAGGATGGTGCACGAGAGTTTATCGTTCGAGGTAAAGGCTTCTTTAAATCTCTTGCAGATATAGAAGATGTTGTTCTTGCTATAAAAGAAAAAAGCCCTATAAGGATTAAAGACATTGCCACTGTAGGTGTTGGACCAGGTTTTCGTCGGGGAGCACTGGATAAAAATGGTCACGAAGCTGTTGGTGGTGTTGTGACTATGCGATTTGGAGAAAATCCTAAAGAAGTTATAGATAATGTTAAAGATCGATTAAAAGTTGTCAAAGCAGGACTTCCTCAAGGGGTTGAGATTGTTCCTTTCTATGATCGTACGGAGATAATTGAAAGAACGATTGGAACTGTTTACTCTGCTCTAGGTCAGGAAATAATAATAACAGTAGTTGTTATTCTATTATTCTTACTCCATTTTAATTCTTCAATCTTAGTGTCTTTGACGCTGCCATTTGGTGTTGGAATTAGTTTCATTCTTATGAAGGCCTTTGGTATCGACTCCAATGTAATGTCCCTCTCTGGGCTAGTTATCGCTATTGGGTCAATGGTAGATATGGGAATCATCATGACTGAGAATATTTATTCCAGTCTCGCTGAAAAGCAAAAGCTGACTTCTAAGGAGAGAGTGGATGTCATTATTAAATCAGCCCGTGAAGTAGGGCCGGCTATCCTTACAGCTGTACTAACTACGATTGTTACTTTTTTACCGGTCTTCGCACTTGAAGGGAGTGAAGGTAAGTTATTTGGGCCTTTAGCTTGGGCAAAAACACTTGCCATGTTTGGCTCTGTCGTTGTTGCAATTATTCTCCTCCCTGCTTTATCCGTATTCTTATTAAAGGGGAACCTGAAACCAATTGAGAAGAACAAAGTTAGTTTGACTATTATTAATCTCTACCGCCCAACTTTAAAGTGGGTTCTTGAAAATAGATTAAAATTTTTAATGGCACCACTTATATTATTAATCTTGGGGGGATTCGCTTTCACACAATTAGGGAAAGAATTTATGCCATCACTAAATGAAGGTGAAATTCTTTATATGCCAGTAACGACTCCTGACGTCAGTATGACTAAGGCGCGTGAGTTACTTGCTTATACCGATAAGGTTTTAAAACAGCACCCTTTAGTTAAAGATGCGATTGGAAAACTTGGACGAGCTGATACTGCTCTTGACCCAGCCCCTGTTTCTATGTTTGAGACTGTAGTGAAGTTAATCCCTGAGGATGAATGGCCAGAGGGAATGAGTATTTATGATATTATGAGTGAGCTTGATAAGTCTCTCCAGGTTCCTGGACTAGTGAATGCATGGTTATTTCCTATTGAGAATAGAATAGCAATGATATCAACAGGTATAAAGACTCAAGTTGGAGTGAAAATTTTTGGGCCAGACCTTGATCAACTTCAAGAAATTGCAGCAGAGGTGGGGAAGGTCATTGAAGGAGTCGAAGGTGCCTCAGGAGTATATGCTGAAAAAATTACCGGGAAGCCATACATCGAGTTTGATATTGATCGTGTTGCAGCGTCTCGTTATGGAATCAATACAGGGACAATAAATAAAATAATTCAAACAGCTGTTGGAGGTATGCCAATTAGCCAATTTTATGAAGGTCGTGAACGATATCCAATTCGTGTAAGATATAAGAAAGAGCTAAGGGATCGTATTGATCAGTTAAAGAGTGTTCTGGTTCCGAGTCCATTAGGGCAACATATCCCAATTGAGCAACTTGCAGATATAAGGATAGTAACTGGTCCTGCCGCAATTTCATCTGAGAATGGAATGCTACGTTCTGTTGTCTTATTAAATGTTACAGGTCGAGACCTTGTTAGTTTTGTTGAAGAAGCGCAGAAAGTGATTGCCTCAAAAGTAAAATTACCTAAAGGCTATTCAATTGTGTGGGCGGGACAGTATGAAAATCAAGTACGAGCTACGAACAGACTAAAGATGCTTGTTCCTATTGCATTGATAGTGAATCTTATCATAATTTATTTGGGGATATCTAACCTTCGAAATTCTGTAATTATTTTTAGTGCGGTTCCAATCGCAATGAGTGGGGGGATTATCTTACTATGGATTGGTGGGTTTAATACATCTGTAGCTGTTTGGGTCGGTTTTATCGCACTCTTTGGGATTGCCGTTGATGACGGGGTTGTTATGATGACTTATTTACAGGAAGCCATTTCTAATCACAAACCTAGAACTTGGCAAGATTTAAAAGCTTGCATTGTTGAAGCAGGCAGTCGTCGAATTAGACCTCTTGTTATGACTACAACTACTACAATTATCGCTCTTGTTCCAGTTATGTGGTCAACATCCACAGGAAGTGAGGTGATGAAGCCGATGGCAATTCCTACTCTTGGGGGAATGATCGTTGAATTAATTACTTTATTTGTTGTACCAGTCGTATTTAGTTTTTATGAGTATAAAAAAATAGAAAAAGGAGTTATTGATGAAATTTAAATTTATTTTAGCGTTATTTTTTACACTTAATATTTTTTCTGCTCAGGACAGAATTAAGCTTGAAGGAAAAGTTAAAGATGAACTGGTAAAGATTTATGAAGTTAACGAGAAGCTATATGATTCATTTTTTGACTATAATGGGAAAGAGGTTTCTAAGCGTGCTTTAGAACTTAAAGATGCAATCGAAAAGATTTCGGATGAAAAAATCAAGAACTTATTGAAGTTCTCTGCCGATAAGCTTAGTACTATGACAGCTGACAGAACAGAAGAGTTGAATCAGCAAGATTACAATATCGTTTCTATGGCATTGATACATGTGAATTCTAAATATGACTTTGGAAAGAAGTATAACGCTTATTCTTGTCCTATGGTTAAGAAAAAATGGTTACAAAATACAGAGAAAGACTCAAATGTTAAGAACCCTTATGCTGCAATGATGAGGGGATGTGGCTCAAAAGATTCTAATTTCTAATTGAGTGAAGGAGGCGATGTCGCCTCCTTTTTAATCTTCACTAATTATATATTCATATGCTTTTTGTGCGAAAACGGCATCTGGATATACGAGATAGTTCCAGTCTGTTACATTTTTTCTTAAGATTTTTCTATTGTTGGCCTCAAAGTTTTCAGAGTAAATTTTCTTCATTGGAGTAATGTACTTTTCAGTTAACTCCTTTTCAATTTCACTCATGCGTAATTCATAGTTTCCAGTTAGAATTAAACTGTCGTCTTGGAAAATTCTAATTACGTTTCTTAGGGCCGTTGATGCTGCAGCAATATGCATTAGTTCTGCACCCGCTGCTGTATATTCAAATGATATCTTCTTGGCATCTTGATCCATTGAGTGAGCAAGAACTAAGTTGTCATAATGTTCAAGAATTTTTACAAGCCTATGATATAAGCTTGGTTTACTTGAGTCTGAGTTATAAAATATTTTGTCGTAATATGATAGCTTCTCAACGTCGATAAGGTTATCTCGTTTTAACTGCGACAATTCTTCAGCGTCTTTCATGATTTTATAAAGTTCTATTTTGTCTACTGTTGATAGTGCAAATGCTGATTTAAAGTCGAAAGAGATAGTATTGTCTTTACTATTAACAATTACACCAACTTTAGTTCCATTACTTAATCCATTTTGTGAAATGTAGAAATCCCACACTGGGCCTGCAAACCTCGGGTTGATTTGAAGTAAAATCTCTTTGCTATGTGTGTAAACCTTCATGAATTGGTTCAGCCTGAAGCCTCCAAGAACAGTGTTCCCATTATCTTCCTTTCTCTCATTTAAAAATGGTCCTGCTACTTTTAAAAGGATCGATTTAAGATTAATGCCTAAGAAGGAATTGTTAAGGTTAACATTACCAATCATTTTATTCATCAGTTTTCCGAGAAGCCCTGGGTTTTCAATTGATTTTCCAATTGCCTCGAGGTCAACTTTTAAAAGTGTACTTCCAAGGAATACTTCATTTGGGCTTTTTTCTAAAATTTCTTTTTCATAGAGATCTTTATTAATAGCTGTCAATTTTAGTTTCGCAGAAATCTTAGAACGAGATTTCTCTATGTCATACTGATTATCACGATTGGAAAAAATTCTTCTCACTAGACCTTTTTTTGACTTCTCAATAGAGAGGAGAGTGAAGTTTAGAACCAGTGAGTTATCAGCTGTTGCTTTAAGAGTTATATCCTCAAGTAGCGACATTTCAGATTCTTCATCTTTATCAAGCGCTAAGTTAACCTGTTCTGTTTGCACTGATAATGAATCTTTTAAGATGATATTTGCTGTTTTTTCAAACTCATTTAAATTAAGAGATAGGTGGTAATCAACTTCCCCTTCATTGTTAATGTTTCCACTCGTTCCTGCAAAGCTTTGTGAATCTTTGTTTTCTGGTCTTTCTTTTAAGTATTTCAGGTATTGCTTACTGCGGTTTCCATCTCCCACACTTAGCTCAAGGTATGTTTTATCCATTTTCTTATCAAATAGAGGCTCAAAATTCCAGATGTTGATATTATTGTCTGAGTTCATTATCTTATCAGCAAAGATTGATGGAGATAGACGAATTTTGATTCTTCCTGTTGTTCTATCGTAGCCAAGGATATCTTTGAAAAATTCAACAATTTGTGCTTCAGCAATTTGTGCTGGAGTTTCATTGAATGGGTTGTTAAGCTCTAAGGCCTTGATCTTGATAAGATCACTTAATTGTCCTTTAAGGTTCTTTGTGTTCATTCCTAAGATATTATTCTTGAAGACTTCAATTTTTTCAAATAGCTTTATTCTGATGTCGTCGTAAGTAAGTGTGTCACCTTCTGAATCTGTTGAGGCCAGTGGATCACTCATCATATATGTTTTAAGAACATTGATGATTGTCATTTTTGAGAATTCTTTGAGAAAATCCCCATTCTTAGAATTGTTGGCAAAAACAACACGATTTTGACCAGTTCCTATAGAAAGATTTTTTATATCGAGTTCAAGTACACTGTGGTCTTGTAAGTCAGAATAAAGAGTTAATTCAAATGGGAGGGACTTTCCATATGTTTTCTCGTCAAATCGTACTTTTGGTCCGGCAAAGTCAATCCCACTACCTTCGAGTCCCATTTCTAGAAGAGAATTAATATTTAGATTTACTTCTCCGCGAACAACTACACCAGGAAGCTGAGGAGCAAGAACAACATTTAAGCTTGAAAATAATTGTTCATTATCAAATTCAAAGTCTCTGAAGTAATTAGTAAATTGATTTACGGCCTTTTGTGAAAGTCGTTTTGTTGCAAGAGGGAGATTTTTATTGTTTGATCCACCTTCGAACTTTAAAATTTCAAGATTCAATCGTTTCTTGATATCAAGTAATCCATTTAGAGCATACTCTTTGTATTCCTTTTTAAAATCATAGTATGCCATTTCTGGATCTGCAGTAAATATTTCATCATCAGTCGTTAAAAACTTTCTCGCCCTTTGAGATATTGATGATTTTAAATCCGCGATTTCGCGCTCTGTTCTGATTGTCCAGTTATCAAGTCCTATACGATCTATCTCAGAGTCAATATACGAATTGATCTCTTTATCTAGCGCTACTGTGTATTTGAATTGATTATAGAGTTCTTTTCTAAGCTCTTTTAGATCTTTAACATCAGAGTCTTGTCTTTCCTTTGCTGCCGCAATCCAGTTCTTACCTGGCTTTCCAAGTCCTGCTTCAATCCTAAATGCAACTCTATCTTTAGTTCCTTTTATTAAAATTGGACTGAAGTGCCATAGTCTTAATTCCTCTAGGTATGAAAAGCGTTTTAGGTCCATAAACTCAGATAAGTTGAATCTGATTGAGATTGTATTATCTCTAAATTTTACAGCTTTAGTTTCTAAAAATGTTTTTACCAAGAGTGATATGTCTTTATCTGAATAATCCGTTGGCGCCTTTGTCTCATCAATAAAGTAGTTAACTAAACTTCTATTAATCAAAAGAGCAGGTAGGACATTAGAGATAATATTCATCCCTTTTGAGTAATCTACTCCATCTAGTTCAAGTCTATTTATTTTGAATTGCACATACTTTGATGCTGATAATAATCGAGCGGATGGAAACGTGATTACTAGTGTAATATCGTGTTTCTTTTTTAATTTATCTCCGGCTTTCTCTTCCATTGTTAGAAGCAAGCTCTCAGGCATCTCAACTTCACCCTTAAAAGTAAGAGTTCTGTTGATTGGGTCTAGCTTTAGAACATCTATGGATTTGATATAAGAATCATCTCCTAGAAGCATACTTTGAATTTCGGACTCAATTATTGGGAGAGGGAGGTCTACTTTGATAAGCCCTTCCTCGCTTGTCGTACCAATCATGCCATAATCGACGAGATCATAGGCAAAAGATTTTGTCGAAAAAGTTGACACTGTCAAAAAGGCAGCCAGTAAAAGAATCAGATTTCTCATAGTTTACACCACTTGATTTAGTTTCTTATATATAGAGCAATTAATGTGCCAAGATTTATTGTTTAACTACTATACATTGAGTTTTTGAAGGCATAAAATTTAATTAAATTCAAAATGATGGAGTATTTATGAGTTATAGAATTACAGACTTCGATCAGTATAAGCGAGATTATGATCTATCTGTTCAAAATCCAGAGTCCTTCTGGGAAAATGTTGCTGAGAATTTTACTTGGGATAAAAAGTGGACGAAAGTTCAATCTGGAAACTTTTCTGATGCTAATATTAAATGGTTTGAAAATGGTAAGTTAAATATTACTAATAACTGCCTTGATCGTCATATCCCAACGAAAGCAAATGATCTGGCACTACTATTCATTGCAAATAGTCCAGAAGAAATAGATAAGAGATTTACTTTTAAGGAACTTCTTGACGAAGTTTCTCTTACTGCAAATATGTTAAAAGCACAGGGGGTTCAAAAGGGAGATCGTGTTATTCTTTATATGTCGATGGTACCAGAGCTTTTAATCTCTGTACTTGCATGTGCTCGTATTGGTGCAGTTCACTCGGTTGTTTTTGGTGGCTTTTCTGCTCAAGCTTTAGCAGGAAGAATAGAGGATGCTGAAGCAAAACTTATCATTACAAATGATGGTGGTTATCGTGGAGATAAGATTATTCCTTTAAAAAATATTGTTGATGAGGCATTACTTTTAGAAGGTTGTGAATCTGTTGAAAAAGTAATTGTTCATAAGAGAGTGAATAATATCATCAACATGAGTCCTGAACGAGATGTCGATTGGGATGCCGCTCGAGAGGGGATGTCATTAAATTGTCCTGCGGAGTCTATGGATGCTGAGGATACACTCTTCACGCTTTATACTTCAGGGTCTACGGGGAAACCGAAAGGGATCAAGCATACTGTTGCTGGCTACATGGTTTGGGCAGCATATACCTTTGAAAATGTTTTTCAAGTTGAAGAGAATGATCTCTACTGGTGTACTGCTGACATTGGTTGGATTACAGGTCACTCTTATATAACATATGGACCGCTTTTAAATGGTAAATCAACAGTAATGTTTGAAGGTGTTCCAACTTATCCTGATGCAAGTAGATTTTGGCAGATCGTAGAAAAGTATAAGATAACCCATTTCTATACAGCTCCAACAGCTATTAGAGCTTTAATGGGCTGTGGGGATGAGTTTGTAGAAAAGAATGACCTTTCAAGTTTGAAAGTAATCGGGAGTGTTGGGGAACCTATCAATGACGAAGCTTGGCATTGGTACAACGAAAAGGTTGGAAAAAAGAAATGTCCGATCGTTGATACTTGGTGGCAGACTGAGACTGGTGGAATCATGATTTCTCCGCTTGCTAATATCACCAAACTAAAGCCATGTTTTGCAACATTACCGTTACCTGGCGTTCGACCAGTCTTGTTGGATGAAAAAGGTCAAGAGATTACATCAATTGAGGCTGAAGGTAATCTTTGTATGAAGCACCCTTGGCCAGGAGTTGTTCGCTCTATTTGGGGTGATCATGAAAGATATAAGCAAACCTATTTTTCAACATATCCAGGGTACTACTTTACAGGTGATGGTTGTCGCCGTGATAGCGAGGGATTTTTTAGAATTACAGGACGAGTTGATGATGTCATAAATGTTTCTGGTCACCGAATTGGTACCGCTGAGGTTGAAGATGCAATAGATCAACATCATGATGTAATTGAAGCTGC
This sequence comes from Bacteriovorax sp. Seq25_V, assembly GCF_000447795.1. Lineage (NCBI taxonomy): Bacteria > Pseudomonadati > Bdellovibrionota > Bacteriovoracia > Bacteriovoracales > Bacteriovoracaceae > Bacteriovorax > Bacteriovorax sp. Seq25_V. The sequence goes on from NZ_AUNI01000015.1 coordinate 341,811, forward strand.
TGTAGTGGGGTATCCTCATGACATTAAAGGGCAGGGGATTTATGCGTTTGTCATGGTTAGTAAGAATGCAACAGAAAAGATCAAAGAAGAGATTATTGCATCTGTTGTAAAATACATTGGGCCAATTGCTAAGCCAGATAAGATACAAATTGTTAAAGGACTTCCTAAGACAAGGTCAGGTAAAATCATGAGAAGAATTTTAAGAAAAATTGCCGCAGCTGAGTTTGATAGCTTTGGAGATATTTCAACTCTTCTAGATCCAGAAGTTGTTGAGGAAATTAAGAGTGGCGCGATTCTAGATTAAAATCGCTTGGAATAGGTTAGCCAGACTCCACTTTGAGCCTGGTTGCCTTTGTTCAATGTTTGATCTAACTTTATTGAAAAAGTACCCTTGTCTTTATCTACAAGTTTTTTAGAAATACTTACTATCTCGTCACCATTGCTTGTACGTGTAAATGAAGTGTCGACTAAGTTATTCTGTAAGTGACTTAAGCTTGCATTAATTGAATAAGAACCATCTATCGAATACGTTGCCAATGAATCAATGCTAAACTCATCATTTATATTTAGCTCTCCTCCCGCACCAAGTTTTATGTCATCTTTATCTATTTCAGCAGAGAGTAGCTTTCTTCCTTTCTCATTTTGAAGGTTAACCGAAGCTTTCTGGCCTTTAGCTGTAACCTCAATATCTCCACTTAAGTTATAGTCTTCTGTTAATTGGGCTTTTGAAGTTACATTAAGAAGTTTAATGTCTTTTGGAATAAAATATTCATAGTTAAATGAAGGCCCTACTTTAACTTTAATAAAAGTGTCAGGACTAGTGTCGATAGTGAACCCTGTTGAGAGATCAACTTTTCCATGAATTAACTCCTTAAGACCAGCTTCACGATGATCATCAACATCAAGGTTAGGGAGATTATCTGCAACACCTAGTTTTTTCACTTGTAGCTTTTCATTGTAGGAATCAACTGGCAAGAGATAATAACTTAATTCAGAGTGACCATCTGGATAGATTGTTACCTTGATTACTTTTCTTTGATCTCTACCTTTTCCTCGGAGCCAAATAATTCTCTTGTTATTCGAAAAACGATACTGTGCGTATGCGTAATCAAGATTAGTTACTTTTTCAAATTGCAGCTCTAGATCTTCAGTTTTTATATCAGTAAACTCGTCAGAGAGTCTCGAGTTAGGTTCGTAACTGCAATTAACATTACCGGTAGCTTTGTTAACTGCTTCAGTTACGACCGTTAAAGCTTCTAAGTTTCCATGTTCGAGTATAAGATGAGATGTTGGATCATCTTTTCCCAACTCTTGAACAATTTTATTTACGTTTTTTGTTAGAACTAGAATATCGTCACAGCTTACACAAACATCATTTTGTACTTCTGTGTCTGCATCGATATACTGAATAGGGTATTTGTCTGTCACTTCTTTTACTTCAACTACTACTTCTTTAATTTTTTTAAATGTTTCATTATCAGTAATTCTTTTTAAATAATCGTTTGGATCTTTCGCAAAGATAGAGCTTGAAATAATAAAAAATAGAATATAGATATAGTTACTTCTCACTGTAAATATATCGGCTATTCCTTAAATAAAAGTGAATAAATTACGAATAGTTTCAAATACAAAATACTTTATGGGAAAGGTCGGAAATTGAAGAATAAAGGTTTTATCATTCTAGGGTATTTAGCACTCGTCGCTTTGAGTTTTATTGATAACGGTCGAGGAGCGACTTACCCACAAATTCTTGAAACTTTCCATGCTAGTGGAAGTCAGGGCTCTCTAATTTTTAGTTTGGCTTCTTTTACTGGTCTTGTTACTAATTTCTCAACTGCTCTTTGGCTACCTCATCTTGGACTTGTGTGGGGAACAAGACTTTTTGTACTTACTCTCTCGATCGCAGCTCTGGGAGTTTCATTAAGCCCAAATTTCTGGATAACTCTATTTTTTGCTGCAATTGCTGGTGTTGGATTTGGAGGCATTGGTATCACAATGAATATTATGGTCTCAGAGGGGGCTCCAGCACATCTTAGACGTCGTTTTCTCTCGGGACTTCACGGCACTTACGGAGTGGCATCTTTCTTAGCCCCGTTAGTTTTTAATCTGATAATGAAACTAGAAGGGAACTGGAGGACTTATTTCTTATTGGCAGTGATTCCTCCACTCTTAGTCTTTCTATATTCATTTACTGTTCATGACACACATAAAGAATCTATTAAAGACACTTATAAGACGATGCGAGTCTCAAAGAAGCTTAAATTTCTTATTGGGATCTATATGGGACTCTATGTTGCCAGTGAAATTCTAGTTTCAACTCGTTTAACTCTTTATCTTACAGAGGTAAAAGGGCTTTCAATTACTGTTGCTAATACATATTTGAGTGGATTTTTCTTATGTCTATTAATTGGGAGATTGTCTTTTGCAGCTTTAAATATACGTATATCGAGCTCTAGATTACTCTATACATCCCTGATTCTAACTCTCATTGCTTTTCTATTTGGTTACTATATTCATCCTGTCTTTTTGTCTGTGACAGGGATAACTATGTCATATTTTTTTCCTGTAAGTGTTGAATGGATTAATGAGAACTTTAAGGAGGTTTCAAACTTACTAATCTCTTCATCGATGACTATCATTGGAATTACACTTATGATAATGCATCAAGTTTTTGGTACGATGACTGAATTAATTAGTGTTGAATACGCTTTCCTCTTTTTTATATTTTATAATCTTGGATCGATTTCAATCTTCCATTATTTAAGGAGTAGCAAATTTTTGAAGTGAGACTTCTTTAAATACTTCACCATCATAGTTAGATTCTTTTAAAAGGTTATGAGCATAGTGGTAGGCTGCGATATTTTTAGGTGACATTAAAGAAAAACCTTTCCTTGAAGGTGAGGTAGGGGTTTTGTTCTTACTCTGCACTATTTTTATATATCTACCGGATGAAATGTAAATATGTTTATATAAGCGTCGATTATAATCAAAAGAAGAATAGCATACTAATTCATAATATGGTCGATACAAGCGAAGCTTCATTTCTAACTCATGATTGTGTTTTATCACCATTTCTTTAGTTTTAAGATTTTCGAAACTGGCCTCGAGGTGACTATTAATTTTCATCAATAGCTGTAGTCCTTCTTTTTTTGTTTTGAAGTACATTAGCGCCGGTTTGAATTTTTGGTACTTGCTAACTCTTATTGCTAATTTTCCTGTTTTATCTTTTACAGTATATAAAGACCAATTATGATTTTCTTCTTTTTTAGAGTGGATAATGTAGGTTTCGATAAGAGATGAATTTTCATGAAAATTAATGTCGATAACTTCATTTAGAAAGTCTTTGTTCTTAATAGTTAGACTGAGTCTATCTAATAAATATTTTTTGATATTTATTGTTGGGATTGAAATGATTTTTTTTTGCTTGTTTGAAAAACTAATAATCCCCGGAGAGCGAGGGGCTGTGCCAATAATTCTCTCATGTTTAGGAATGTATTTAAGAGCAGAAGGCGTTCGAGGATAGTAGGTATCTTTTATCTTTTCATAGAGGTTATAAGCTGCGAGAGCATCATTAAGGGCCCGATGTGCTTTACCGTAGCTTAGATTGAAAAATGAATTCATATCAACAAGTGAGTAGGATTTAAGACCTGGGATAAAACTTTTTGATAAACGAAGAGTACAAACAGTCTTTGAAGCATAGTTGATGCCAATTCTTTGAAAGTGATTTTTTAAAACTTCATAGTCAAAATCAACTTTGTGACCAACAAGGATCTTGCCTTCAAGCATTTCAAATAAATTCGAAGCTAGTTCATTAAACTCTTTTTCGTTAACTAATGATTTATTCGTGATACCCGTAAGGCTTGAGATTTCCCGTGAGACTTGTCGCCTAGGTTTTATAAGAGTGACATACTTTTTAATTTCGTCTGAGTGATTATCCTTCCATACGAGAGCTAGCTCAATGATATCAGCATTTTCAATGTCTAGAGATGTAGTTTCAAGGTCAATAAAGACGAAATTATCATTCATTAGATAATTTTCTATTAGATTTTAGTATCTTGTCAAAGTTATTCGTTATGCTGCTTTTTTGTATTGATGATTTGTAAGAACTTTCTTAGCTTTAATCACAAACGTAGTATTTTCAGCATTCATATCATATGCGATAGAAGCTTCATTTTTCTTCGCAAGCATTCCTGAAAGGCTGAGGCCTAATCCAGAGCCCTTTCCAAAATCTTTTGTTGTAAACATAGGTGTAAATATATTTGTGGCGATTTCTTTGTCGATTCCTTTTCCCGAGTCGATGACTTTGAAAATTACACTATCATGAATATCTTCAATAACTAATTTAATCCAGCGATTAGACTTGAAATCATCCATTGCATCTTTTGAATTAGAGAATAAATTGAACATGATTTGTGTGAACTCAACAGGATTGAAGCTGACCATTGTCGAAGGATCGATCTGGTAATCTATATTATAGTTTATTCCATGATTGCTAGTGATATTATTGATCAGTGGCTTACTCTTTGAAATAAGATCTGAAACGCTACTGTAGCTAAGTGAACTTTCTTTTGACGCTAGGTTTTTCAAGTTTTTGATGATATTCGATATCCTCTCAATATTTTGAGAAATTTTATCATCGCAAAGTTCAAGTTGATTTTCTTCAACTCTTCCATAGCGTTTAAATTTTGCGATAATAAGAGAAATGTTTCCCTGGATTATTGCAAGAGGATTATTGATTTCATGTGCTATACCTGCAGATATCTCTCCAAGCGCACTCATGCGACTACTAATTTCTAACTCTTTACTTTTTTCTTCAAGTTGAGACTGCTTGTCTTTCAGTGATGTTATATCCTTTGCAGAGAGGATGCCTAGGTTATTCACGAGGTTATTAGATTTTGAGAAGTGAATAATATAAATTTTAGAATTGAATTCTAGTTCAAAATGATCTTTGATACCAGAAACGAGATCAATGTAGCTATTGTGATTATAAATTATTTCATTAAATGTTTTTGTTTCTACTGTGTCGAGATGATTTTGAGGGAGAAGATCGTATTTTCCATTCACTGAGAAGATGTAATCTTCCATTGAGTTTAAAACGTTAGAGATATATTCACTTTGTTCTTTTAGTTGTTTTGAGTTAACTAAAGTTTTAAGCATTAAGAGATTAATTAGAGTAAACCCAAACGGAAAAGTTAAAAGCGCGAAAGTATAAATTCTTTGAGACTTGATTATATTTAGAATATTAGCAAAGTTAACGACCATTCCCATTTCTTGAATGTCGAGAAAAACCAAAATAAATGTAATCAAAATTCCTATGAATAATCCTAGGAAAGTACTAATTACAAATATACTGATATTGTTTTTAATATTCATCCTAAGACTTTTCGACAGTTTAGTTAGAATACTTGAGGGAATTATTCTTCAAGCTTAAATGTTATATCTTGTATTAACTCACTGAAAATAGGTTGGGAGTCACTATCTAAAGCAGGTGAGAAGTGGCTGTTTTTTATTGAGGAGAGGGCTTGAGAATCTAATCTTGGAAAGCCTGAGCTCGTTAAAATTTCTGCTGAAACGACATTCCCATGCTGATCAATTTTGACTTTTATTCTGGTTGTTCCTTCTTCTTCATAGACCCGGGAGAGATGAGGATACTCTGGACGAAAATCTCCACTGAGTTTCGCTTCTTTGGCGCCATTTGCTCCTGAGAGTGAAGTTTGCTTTCTTTTGTTTTCAGGCTTTTCTCTCTTCTGGTCGCGGCCATCTTTCTTGGCAATGTGAACAGGTATGGAGACACTCTTGACCGATATTGAAATAGAGTTGTTTGAACTTTTTGCTTTTAAAGTTGCTGCATGATCACTTCCTCTTGAAATAACAAGAGGAAGTAAGTGAACTGCAGCCGTCAATATTAATGAAACTAAAAAAATTGTTCGTTGATCTCTGATCATAGCTCAAATTGGTAGCTTGCAAAAATATTGCGCCCTGGTGTTGTGTAGTTTCGAGTGTCTTCGTAATCACGATCTAATAAATTATTGATGCTAACCTTCAAGTTCTCATAGTGAAATGAAGTGTTTACAAGATAGTAAGATGGTAGGGCACCACTATCATTACGTCTTCCTACATATGTAAATTCGAGATTTGTGCTTATTAATGAATCAATTTGGAGAAATGATTTTACAAGTAGACGAGGAGTCTTTTCAAGATACTTCGTTGTTTCTTTATTTATTGCTCTTTGAATAGTTACAGCACTACCAAAAATGAAGTCTTTTGTTGGTTTTATTTTAAGTTCTGTTTCAAGTCCCTTAATTTCAGATTTATTAATATTCTCATAGCGGTTTGTCTTATACGTTATTTGATTTTTGAAATCATAGTTGAAGTATGTAAGATCAATATTGAAAATGCTTTTTTCCATAGAAATAATGAAATCATAGTAGAAAGATTCCGTTGGTTTCAAATCTCTGTTTTGTGATCCTGCATAAGTTTGATAAATGGTTGGAGCCTTGTATCCAGTTGCGAGGTTTGTTTTAATACGTAAACCACTAAATACTTCATATGCTCCACCAATTTTCCATGTTTCATAGTTGTCAAAAACAGAGTTGTGATCTGTTCTGACTGCTAGATCTGCACTGTAGTTATCTTTAATATAATTTGACGAGATAAAAAATGAAGTATTTCTGATACTACGTCTCGTGGTATTAGAAAAGTCATATTGATTATCTGCCTGTTGGTCGTTGTATTCTACACCTATTACTGAAGTAAATGTAGGGCCAATAAATAAAGAACCTTGCCATGAAATAGCTTTTTCTTTTCCAAGAGTCTTTGATGGGTATGAACCTGCAGAGTCTCGATTAATTTCCATAAACTTAAAACTAGTTTTTGAAAGTAATAGATCATTAAATAGTCGGTTCTCAATGCTTAACTGATGAATGTCTTGATCATAGGATGCATTGTCCTTGTCTGCAAGGTCTCCTGTCGAATCGTCAATCTCTGTATCAGATTTTGTTGCGTGAAATTGATATGATACTTTTGAGCTTTTAAATTTTTTGGAAACTAATCCTTTAATATTTAATTTGTTAAATCTATCTGTCTCAGCAAGTTTTCCATTATATTTTGATAGGCCATCTGTATCAAAGTAACTCGTCGAAAATGAATAGTTGATCCCATTTTGGCTTGTTCCTATTACTGAGTAGTCAATTGATTTTGAATCATAGGAGCCATAACCAACGCGGAGTTTTGTGGTTGGGAGCTTCCCAGACTTTGTTGTAATCTTGATTACTCCCCCGATAGCGTCTGAACCATAAACTGTACTTTGCGAACCACGAAGAATTTCTATCGAAGCAATATTATCGAGGCTTAACTGATTAAGTTGAAATGAATTATCAATATCAGTCGGGTCATTAAGTTCTAAGCCGTCGATAATTACTTTTGAAAAACCTCGTCCCGTTCCACGCATGCGTAGCACTGAGATTCCTCCAAGTGAGCCATTGGTGCTAATGTATATACCTGGTGTCGATTGAAGAATTTCTTCGATAGTATTTGCTGGAGAGTTAGCAATGGATTCAGCGTCAATAATTGTCACTGAATTTGTACTGTCATTAATTTTTTTTGAAATTTTATCTGCAGTAACAATGACTTCAGAACTGTAGGTAACTTGTGCAAGTAAAATTGTTGTAAAAATGAATCTATGATTCATGAATCCTCCTCGGGGGTTGGGCTCGGACTTAGAGGTCTCTCATTACCGTTGCGGGACAGTCCCGGAATCTCACCGGTGTTCACCATTTTTCTTTTTATTATTACTAATTGAAGTGTCTTTGGCAATTTATAATGAGGAGTGTTGTCTTAAATATTTGATCGTTTAATAGTTTCCTGTTTGTTTTTTAATTTCATGAGATTTTGTTCATTGGTTCGCTCGAGAAACTTTGAAAATTCAGTCATTACTTTTAAATGAAAAGGAGCCTGAGTCAAACGATAAAGTGACCAAGGGAGTGATGGAATAAATTCATGAATAGCTGCAAGTATATATTTACCCTCTAATGATTCTCTAAACTCTAAACGTCCTCGTTTTGTTTCTTTTGCAAGGAGACCTCCTCTTATATAGAAAAGCTGGCGGTCGTCAGAAGATCTTTCAGGGCTGTAGACAAGTTTTAAGAGCACGATTTCTTTTGTTAATAAAGTAAATAGAATTACTTCATTCTCGACAAAAACTTTTATAAATGAGTTGAGGTAGAGTGGAAGCCAGTTCATATATTCATAGGCAACGTCAATTGCTTGCATCCCACTTGTATTCTTGTAACGTTGAACTGATCTAACCTCGTAGTTACTTTTTCTCTTGGCCTTTGAAAATGCATGAATCTTTGCTGGTGTTTCACTAGCAGCACAAAGATCAATGCATTCCTCAAACGTACGATTATAGTTTTTCAACTTTAGATCTTCACTCGCTATAATTTCGTGATTGAGACCTTCAACGAGGGGATAAACTAAACTTCGAGGAGCTCCAGAAACTAGTGATATCCAAAATTTCGAAAGACCTCGAGATATATAGGGAATGGATATGAGGTATCTCTTTAAGTTGTAGGCCTTTGCTGTTTTGTGGAGCATCTCTTTATATGTGAGAGGCGCGCAGCTTGCAATTTCATATGTCTTATTCCCATACATATTTAAATCTAGACATTGCTTAATACCATCAACTATATCGTCGATATATGAAACCTGTGTTTTTGTTTCTGTCCATGAAGGAAGACCCATGAACTTTAATCGTTGGACAAGCCTTAGCATTATATTGAAACTTGACCCTCCTGGACCTAGTATCATTCCTGCTCGTATGATAGTGACAGGGATTGCTGCACTTTGAATTACGTGCTCAACTTCAAGACGGCTTTCAAGGTGAAGTGATAATTGATTTTTATCCTTTGGAACTATACCGCCTAGGTATATGATGTGTTTAATACCTTCTTTAATTGCTGCACGAATAAAGTTATCAGCGATAATCAGATCGTAATCTTTAAAACTTCCTTGGTCGAGATGAGCAGAGGGGGCCATTGAGTGAACGAGATAGATTGCAGTATCACAGCCTCTTAAGCCTTCTTCGATGTCTAGCATTGAAAAAAGATCACATCTCTTCCATGTGAGATTCTTGTCTTCCACTTTCATGGGCGATCGAGATAAACAGACTATTTCATTATCTCTTTTAAGTTCCTGAATGAGATGGCCTCCGACAAAGCCGGAGGCACCGATAACTGCTATTTTCATCTATCTTAGTATAATCTTATTAACGCCTTTTGCGTGAATTAAATGACTATATTCCTGTGGATTCTCTTCTTTTAGTTGATCAAGAATGAGAATCTCTGGCGGTTTATTATCATTAGTATGCGTATGAACCTGATATTTAAATAGCCAAATAAACAAGTTCTTATACTCGTAGAAAAGATAAGCCTCTAAAACAACGAGTACAGTTGGTAGAATCATATAAGAGTCACTTAAGATTAGTTCGAAGAGGAAAATATTCACAATAATTGGTGCGATTATAATCATCACAAATGGTGTGAATAGATTAAAAAGTAGCATTGACCCACATAGAACTTCCATTGCCTTTATTAATGTAAAAAGGTAACCGGATTCCTTAAGAGCAAGAATAAAGCTTAGCCCTTCTGGTGTGTACTGCTGCTCTGGTAGAAAACTCATGAAGTTATTTGTACCGCTAATGAGAAAGATAGCTCCCAATATTGAGCGTGCTATCACAGGTGTCCATTCTTTTATATTGTCCTTCATAAAAGACCTCCTTTTTGTATATTGTACGGCCCAGTTACAAAAAGAATCATAAAAGAGTGTGAAAATTCATTCACTGTCTAATAATTGTAAAATGATGAAGTTTAGTATTTTGAATTTAGATTGATTCCAAACTCATAGATCTTATTCATTACCTTGTGGTCTATCTTGAGAAAGTAGCACATTTTCATGACTTGATTAAGAATCGCTTGTTTTACCTGTCCATTTTTAACGAAACGTATCGCGGAAGTCGTACTAACTTCGGGGAGTATGACAGGAGGTGAAAAGAACCGCAGTTCATCACTTAAGATTGTATCTTCAAAAATATCGACCTCTGGAAAATTAATTTTATTAAGAAGTGATTTCGATGCAAAGATGCAATGATCGAGATAGAGAATCCCTCGAATATAGCCTCTTACACGGTTTGAATACCAAGAAGTAAATTTTAGAATTGGAGTGTTAAGATCAAAACAGTGAGTAAAGCCACCCCAGATTTTTGTATCGGCCAGTTTTTTTAGCTTATTAAATCCATTTGTGTCAACCAGACTCCTTGGGTGATGAAAGATCACCATCGCTGCAGTTGCATAGGACAACCCAAGCTTCAATCTCTTTGCCCTTGAGTTAAGATCAGTTGTGATAAAAATGACGCCCTCGCCACAAATTTCACGAGTTCTATCGGAGCTATTGTAATCGATAATAATGATTTCAATTTCATTATCTTTCTTTAACGCTTCTATTGAGTTCTTGAAGAATGCATTTTCAGCTTCGTTGAATGTAGAAAAGATGACGCTAATTTTTTTCATTTAATTTAAAACTCTTTTTATTAAAAAGTTTACCATTGATTTGTAACTCTATATAGTATTTTCCTTCGTAGTGTTTTCTAACAGTAACAGACTTGAAAGATATTTTCTTTGTTATCTCAATCGGCTTACTTTTAATTTCAACATCCTTGAGGCGAAAAACTTTTTTAGTGTAGCGCCCATTCTTTTTAGGGTAGTGAATGATATAATCGACGAGAATTTTTTTAGCTTTTGAATTATTGTTCTTAATTATAACTTTCACTTCAATTGAATCACCCTCGAAAATTTCTTTGCTATTAAGGGATAATATTTTTGCATCGATTTCTTTTGGGCTCTTGTAGCCTAAAATATTAAGGGCTTGAGAATTACCTTCCTTGAGAAGAGTTCTGAGAGCATGGCGAATTAGTTTCTCTGAAACTCCCTCCTTACTCCAACGTGATAATATTTTTAAGCTGAATTTAGGGTCGATATGATTATAGTCATTAATATGATTGGCGACACTTTTTCTTACGTAATCTGAGTCATCGTATTTTAATTTTTCTAATACAATTAAAGTAAAATCTTTAAGTCTTTCTATATCGATGATCTTTTTACCCCATGGTAGAGATGGGCGCGAGCCTTCACTCGCAAACCGCCTCAAATGTTCATTAGGAGACTTAGCACATGAGAGAAGAAAAGCGAAAGACTCATCTGGATAAGTATTGATAAAGTCTCTAATCGCGAATTCACTTGTAAAGTTGGTTGTTATGAGTTCGAGTAGCTTAAATGTTTCATTGATATTCTTAGAATGAGATAATCCATATTGCTCCACATATTGTGAAAATGGCCAGAGGATGAAACCCTTTAGATTATTGTTGATAATACATTTTGTCAGCACTTTTAGGTTTTGCTTGTAATCAAGGTTTGAATGTTGATTAAGAGCGTCTGCGATGAGACGAACCCTGTCTTTCATTTCTAATGAATCTAGAGATGCAAGAATATCTTTTTCAAATTTCTTAACATTAAAACTTTTATTTTCATTTGCAAGGTTAGAGGCAATTTCCTTGACCGTTTGTGTATTAAATAAATTTTTAAACGGTTCCAAGATTAAGCCTCTCTAAGTTTACAAATAGTGTAGGGCCCTTGTGTTGTTGTAACATTTTTAGAATAAGGCACACGATTTCTAAAGCCAGGACCATATACGACAAACGAATGGTATTCACCATTTTCTCCACAAATATCGGGAGATTTCTCCAGTGCACGTAGTCGGTCGAGAAGTTCTAGATTGAGTTCTTTTCCAAGAAAGCTAATATCTATAAGATCTTCTCTGACCGCGGTGATAATTGCACGATATCCACTTTGTAGGTATTCTGCCATTACCTCCTCACTGCTCATTCCCCAAAGAGGGTAGTGACCTTGTAGTCCGCACTTGTCGAGTAATTGGTCTCGATAATTTCTTATCTCTTGTTGCGAGATATCTCCAAATACAATTTTTTCAACACCTTTACGTTTTAGAAGTTCAAAATATTTTGAAAAAATCTCTTCGTATTCTTTGTTTGAACAATCGGTAGGAATGTAAACTCTCACTAGTGGTAGATTGAGAAGCTTCGCTTGATTAGTGACAAGAACTTCACTAGCTCCATGAAATGGTACTTCATTCAACTCTCTATTTAATGTTGTTATAAGAGTAACGACTTGGTAATTCTCATCTTTAAGTATTCGCCTTAATGAAAGCGCACTATCTTTCCCACCACTCCAAAAAATAGCAACTTTTGTTTTGCCTTGCAAAATGAATACTCCTTGTCGAACTCTCATGAATACGATTAAATATTACCATTAATATGATTGATATTGGACTATTTGTGAATAAAAACAAAAGGTATATTTATTTTTTCGCGGTTATTTGTTTAATTTTGATTGCTGTAAATGTGTCAGATACGATAACTAAGCGAGTACCCGTCGCAAAAGAGCGGAGTGATCTCAAGTCCCAAGAAGGTCTTTTTACTAACTCACTAACGAATATAGTCTCTAATAAAATTGATATGCTTCCTGTTGTTAATATTGATGAAAGCTATTCTGAAACACACTATATTGTTGAGATTAAGTCCCCAAATATGAATAGGGATAGTATAGCGATTAATATAAGTAATGGTGTTATATTAGTAAGTGGTGAACTTGTGCAAAAAACAGAGCGTAGTTCTTTTACTAGTTCATTTTCTCGAAGTTTCTCAATTAGAGATGGATTTGACTCAACAAATCCAGAGCTCGAAACAATCGATGAAGGTGTAGTTTTAAAATTTAAAAGGAAAGTTCAATGAAAAAATTAATTCTAATCCTATTACTGGCCGTCTCATTTTCTGGATTCGCAAAAGACAAGCTTGAAAAGTCTTCGAAAGAATTGATGTTAAAAATTTTAGATAAGAATGAATCTCTTCATTCATCATTTTTTTCTTACAAAGCTAAAGAAGTTGAAGCAGCCGCTAAATTAGTATTGTCAGTAAGTCAGACGAATAAAGATAAATTACTTAAAGCTGATATCGATAAGGCGAATGAGTATCTTTCTCAAATTAAGTCCACGGTAAATGAGGATGAGAATAAAAAATTCTATGGCCTAGCAAATATCTATCTTGTAAAAATAATTAATAAATATGACCTCGGTGAAAAGTATCAAGCTTACTACTGCCCGATGGTCCGTAAGAGATGGATTCAAAATACTAAAAAAGAGGCCAATGTTCAAAATCCTTACGATGCCTCAATGCCTGACTGTGGCGGTAGATTGTAGGTTTAGCCCTCGTTTATTAAAATATACCGACAATATTCTGTGATTCTAAGTCGAGTTCGTATTGTATAATATAAGCAATTGAACCTAGATGGAGATTGCTTATGAGTGCTCTATTAGAATTTTACACGAATAGAAAATCTAATCCAGATGGTCTTTTCCTAAAGGATATTTGGAATTTCTCAGATTGGGAGTTAGAAAATAGGCACCAATATATTCAGTGGCTATTCCCTCTAGAGATGAAAAGTAATCATAATGATACTTCCTTGGTTGTTTCAGCTGATGAAGTTAGAGAAGCATTAAGCTCACGAGACTTTCAAGAAAATCTTTTTCACTCACTTCAGTTAATGGAGGATTTTTGGGGATTTAAAGTCAAACATAAATACCACCCTGAAAGTTCTCCTACGATGAAGAAGGATTATATCGCAAAAAATTGGGTGACTCTTTATAACCACAATTACATTAGGATTACGAGAGTTCTTCATTCGTTGAAAATTTTTGGTCTTGAAGAAGAGGCAAAAGAATTACTTAACTACCTTGAGACAGAAGTTTATGCACATAACCGACATTCAATAGGACAGCAAACTTTGGACTATTGGAAATCTGCTCTTGAGACAGAACCCATGTTTAGTGAATCAGCTTAAGCCTTAAACTTCTCTAAGAGGTTTAGAGGGATAATTGCTAAAGTCTCCTCGTGAGTTGCTTCGAGATAGACTTTGGGAGCCGCTCCGGCTTGATAGGCCTCGACCCATCTTCCTGCGCATAAGCACCAATGATCCCCTGGTTTTAGCCCTGGAAAATTGTACTGTGGAACAGGTGTTGAAAGATCATTGCCAACAGCTTTTGAGTAGTGAAGAAACTCTTCCGTTGCTTGGATGCAAACAGTGTGAATTCCTGTATCTTCAAAAGAGGTATTACAACAACCATCCCGGAAAAATCCTGTCAGAGGATTAACTGAGCATGATCGTAGTTGTTCACCGTAAACATTTAATGAGTTTTCTTCCATAACACCATGAAAAAGAAGGGAGTTTAATCATTTTTTCTTTTCATTTCTTCTTTATGGTTAATAATCTATCTAAACTTTCCCATGATTTCAATACATTAGAAGATAAAACAAATTATATTTTCAATAGTTAAGAAATCTTGACTCTGAAAATCAGGAAATGTGAGCTAAACTATTGATATGATGAACAGATATACGATATTTTTTGTCGATGATAATGTCGACTATTGTGAAGTTTTCTTCGAAGAACATAAAGATGAGTTTAATGTACTTACGCACAATGATCCAAAAACAGTGCTTGAGCATGTAAAGCGCGTCAATCCTGACCTCATTATTCTAGATGTCCATATGCCTTGTAAATCAGGAGTTGAAGTTTTTAATGATATTAGAAAAACAACGGAAATCGAGAACATTCCAATTCTGTTTTTATCAGCAGATGAAAGAGATGAAACTGTCTTAATGCATTTAAAATTAATGCCAGAAGACTTCCTTTTTAAGACAATGTCTCACAATCAAGTCTCGGCACGTATCAAAAATCGTTTGATCTCTCGTCGCTCAGCTTCCATGAGTAGCTCAGAAAAAGAAGGAGAAAATATTTCTTTTGGAAATCTTGAAATGGAAAGTGATAAGTTTCGTGTAAAGATAAATTCACTGGAAATTCAACTTACAAATATTGAATATAAAATGCTCTTCTACATTCTAACAAATAGACTCACTTCTCCTACAAAGGATGGACTCGTTAATTTTGTTTGGGGTGATTCGTATGTAGCAAGTAGAACAGTAAATACGCATCTTTCTAATCTTAGATCTAAAATTTCTGATGCAAATTTTATCATCAAAGTTTCGCGAGTAGGAAACGTCATTAGAGTTATCGAGCAAGTGGCAGCCAGTTCTTAAACACTCTGGCTAAATCGCTTCTGTTCTGTTTGTCCCTCTAGGTACTCATCAAAAATTGCACAAATATTTCTTAGAAAGATATTTCCAATCTCTGTAACTGAGTAACAGTCGTCTTTCATTTCAAGTAGACCATCAATTACAAATTGATTGAGTTTTAAAGCCGTTCTAGGATTGAGATTTTCAGTTAAAGGTATTCTTTGTGTACACATCAATTTTTGAATTTTTAAGTTCTGTTCTTGATCTATAGGCGTTAAAAGATGGGACGTGGTGATGCTAGCTTCCCCAGTAAGAGTAATCTGGTTAATATATTCTTTAACATTTTTTTCATTTTGTTTATAAGCAGACGGAGTATTCGAAATACTTGTTGCTCCAAGTCCGATTAGAACTTTTGACTTTTGATCTGTGTATCCCATGAAGCTTCGTTGTAGCTTATTCTCTCTGAGCGCCGTTTCTAGGTAGCTTCCTTTTTTCGCGAAATGGTCTAAGCCGATCTCAACGAAATCATCTCCGAGGAGTTCTTGGCGTCCTCCTTCGTAGAGTGCTCTTTTCTCTGAAGAAGAAGCCAGTAGGTCTGCATTAATGAGGCGTTGGTTTTTTATTCTCTCTGGGAGGTGAGCATAGCTATAGAAGCTAATCAAGTCAGGCTTTAGGGTGAGTGATTTCTGTATTGTCGCTTTTACAGTCTCAGGGCTTTGGGCCGGGAGGCCATAAATAAGATCAAAGTTAATTGACTTGAAGCCATTGGCCCTAAGCTTTGAGACAGTTTCAACTACTAACTCATAACTTTGAATACGATTAATTTGTTTTTGAACTTCAGGGTCAAAGTCTTGGATGCCGAGTGAGGCTCGAGAAAATTTATATTCTTTAAATACGTCGAGTTGCTCGTCTGTAAGTGTTCGCGGGTCTATTTCAACAGCTCCAATAAAATCATTTGAAATATAAGGCCTAAAGACTTCTAGCATGCTTTCAAGTTGCGACCTGTTTAGGAAGGTCGGAGTACCGCCACCTAGATGGATTGACTTAATCTTAAGCTTCGAAGCAGAGCCAAGATTTCTTAGGAGGAAGCTCCACTCGGCCCTAAGTGCCGTAATATATGGATCTGCCTTAGATTCGCTCTTTGCTATTTCACGATTACAACCACAATACCAGCAAAGTTTTTTGCAGTATGGTATATGGATATAGATATCTAACTCAGGGGCTCCCGAGAGGTGCTCATTGACATTTTCAAGCCAGATAAATGGGTTCAGGGCCTTATTCCAGTGAGGTAGGGCCGGATAACTAGTGTAGCGGGGGAGTGCTTTATCGTATTTTTCGTATAGTTTTTCCATTCCCTAAATATGATTTAGCTTAGTGTTTTTGAGTATGATTTAGATCATAAAGATTAATTGTATTTATTACATATTTATGGAGAAACCGCTGGTTGGTGCTATAATCGGCCCATGGTCTTTGATAACCTTTCTCACATTTCAACATCGACTCTTTTGAGACTCAAATTGAGAGATCTTAATATCTCATTTGAAGAGTCTGGACTTGCAAAGAATCTGAGTATTCTTCATGCTGAACTTCAAAAAAAAGGACTCAAAGTTAAGCCACTTATTTGGGGAAGTGATGATTGGTTTTGTCCTGATGATCATACCTCATTCGCAGTTCCGTTTACTCTGTTTCATCCAAGACTTACTGAATTAGAAAAAGATATTTGTGGTGAAGTTGAAGGAGATTCGCGTGATGAATTTCTCAAGCTGTGCCGCCACGAATGTGGTCATATTGTGGACAATGCTTACCTTCTTCGAGAAATTGCGGGGAGAGTAGAATTATTTGGTGACCACAATCAAGCGTATCCACAGGATTATACTTTTAAAAAGTATTCGAAGAAATTTGTTCGTCACCTGAGTGAGAATTACGCGCAAGCTCACCCTGAAGAAGATTGGTCTGAGACATTTGCTGTGTGGTTAACTCCTGGAAGTGCTTGGAGATCAAAGTATGAGGGGTGGGGCGCACTTCGAAAGCTTAACTATGTTAATAGCGTCATGAAGCAGTTAAAAAATAAAAGGGTCTCTCGTCGAAATGATTTCTTTTATGATCATTTTAAAAGTCTTGATATGACTTTTGGTGAATATTTAAAGCAAAAGAAGAAATTAAAAAGTAGAAAGTTTAAGTTCTCTCAGCTTCGGGCCATAAATATCTCTGAAGGAGAAGATTTATCACTTGCCCTAAAAGAAAATAGAAAAGAGATTATTGATCTGATTTGCTCTCAAACAAAAATAAAAAAATACGATCTTACCTATGTTTTAAAAGATTTAGAATTGAATGCTCGAAAAAAAGGCCTTAGAATTAATAAACGAGCAAAAAAAATGGATGTGCTTAATCACTTAGTGATTGGTCACGCCAAGACGTTCTTATCTGATGGAAAACATAGGATCATAATGTGACGCTAAAGAAAGATAAAAGAGTACTTGTATTATTTCATAAGTCCCTTGTTCCACCTGAAGTGGTCGATGAATCCCATGAAAATTTTGAGTTTGAACCTTGGATCACAGAGTATAATGTTCTTAAAGCACTTAAAGAGCTAAAAGTATCAAGTAAAGGCTTAGGTGTTTATAGTGACTTAGGAGTTATCAAAGATACTATTGATGAGTATAAGCCTCATATTATATTCAATCTTCTTGAGGAGTTTGACGGTGAAGTTCTCTTTGATCAAAACGTTGTTAGTTTTCTTGAACTCCTAAGACAAAAATATACTGGATGTAATCCGCGAGGTTTGATGATCTCAAGAGATAAATCTCTAGCTAAAAAACTCTTGGCCTATCATCGAATTCCAACACCAAAGTTTCAAAATTTTCATAAATCAAAATCAGCAAAACTTTCTAAGAAGTTAAAGTTTCCACTTATCGTAAAGTGCCTTTTTCAAGAAGCCTCACTGGGGATTTCAAATGCCAGTGTTGTAAATAATGAAGAGAAGCTTTATGAGCGTGTGGCATACCTTATTGATAAGTATGACAGTGAAGTTATTGTCGAAGAGTTTATAGAGGGGCGTGAATTCTATGTTGGTGTTATGGGAAATAAACGACTCGAAGTTCTGCCTGTCTGGGAGTTAAAATTTGAGAATGTTGATAACCCTGGAAAAGAACTTTATTCGGAAAATGCAAAGTGGAACAAAAAGTATCGTGAACGAAAAGGTATCTCGTCATCCAAAGCTACATTAGACTCTGAACTTGAGAAAAAAATTGCTCACATCTGTAAAAAAACCTATAAGGCACTTGAACTCAGTGGTTATGCGCGAATTGATCTACGAGTGACAAAAGATAATGAGATTTATGTTCTAGAAGCAAACCCAAATCCAAATATTGCTAAAGCGGATGAGTTTGCTCTTTCTGCACAAGCACGGGGCATGAAATATAAAGAGATGATCTCAAAAATAATTCAGATTGGTTTATGATTTTATTGGGCTATATGCTTTTGGTGAGACGCGCTCTCCATCCCATACGTTGAGCTTTTCAAACTCTGTTTTAAGTTGGCCACAGGCCGCAAGGATATCATCACCTTTTGTTACACGTACTGTGCATGTGTAGCCGCGATCATGGAGTTCATTTTGAAACCAAGCGACTTTTTCATTGCTTGGTCTTTTATATTCACTTCCTGGGTATTCATTAAATGGAATAATATTTATTTTAGATTCTTTTCTAACAAGAAGATCGCAGAGCCCATTAATATCTTCGATTGCATCGTTGAGATTATCAATCAATAGGTATTCATAGGTAATACGACGAGAAGCCTTAACTGGAATTGTTTTAAGGGCCCTAAAAAGTCTTTCAAGGTCATGGGCCTTATTTATCGGCATTAGTTTTGATCTGAGGTCATTTCTAACGGCGTGTAGAGAAATTGCAATATTGATATCTGGAAAGTCATCCCATTTTTCAATTTGGTTTGCAAGACCTGAAGTTGAAAGAGTAACTTTTGTTTTACTCAGTCCAATTCCATCGGGGTGAATAAAAAGTGAGATTGCTCTTTTAACATTTTCAAAGTTATGAAGAGGTTCCCCTTGTCCCATGAAAACGATATTTGTAAGGCGACTTTCTTTATTCACATTATCTATAAGCCATTTTGAAACAGCTAAGAACTGTCCAACGATCTCTGCCGTTGTTAAATTTCTTGTTAGACCTTGAGTTCCTGTATGACAAAAAGTACAACCAATAGCACACCCAACTTGTGAGGAGATGCAAAGAGTTAATCTATCTTTAGCAGGAATGGCGACGGCTTCGACAGTATTTGAGTCAGTAAGTCCGATAAGAAATTTTCTTGTGCCATCACTTGATAAACCATTCCACGCAATTTTTGGAAGCTTAAATTCAAAGTTCTCTTCAAGAAATTCTCGAGTTTGCTTAGAGGTTTTATCCCAGTGTGTGAGGTTTGGTTCTTTCTTTTTAAAGAACCACTTGTTGATTTGAGAAAAGACATGATCCTTGAGACTATTTGTCTCACAGAAATTATTTATTTCACTAGGAATTAAGTCGTATATTGGTCTTTTGCTCATAGCGCAAAATTACTTATTATTCCTTCGACAGTCAAGAAATTAAGTGACCGAAAACTCCCGTTTTTGTGTATAATCTCAATGTAAATAAATATCTAGGAGGGAATATGAAATTACTGATGATTCTTATGTCATTTCTTATGGTTAGTTGTTCAAGCCTAAAAACTAATGAAATTAATTATTCAACAGATTCAACAAAGATGAATGGCTACCTGGCCAAGAGTTCTAAGATTAAGGGAAAGAGACCAGGTGTCATTATTGTACACGAGTGGTGGGGACATAATGATTATGTTCGTCATAGAGCAGATATGCTCGCTGATCTTGGTTATGTTGCTTTTGCTCTTGATATGTATGGTGAGGGGAAACAGGCTAATCACCCAAAGTTGGCGGGGGAATTTGCTACGGCTGTGATGACAAATCAAAAAGAAGCAGCTGCAAGATTTCAAAAGGCCCTTGAAGTATTAAAGAATGATCCAGATGTCGATCAAACAAAAATCGCGGCAATCGGTTACTGCTTTGGTGGTGGGGTCGTTCTTGCTATGGCAACGGGCGGAATGGATCTTAATGGAGTTGTTAGTTTTCACGGATCTCTTGGACATATCAAAAAAGTTTCAAAGAAAGCTAAAGCAAAATATCTTGTGCTAAATGGTGAAGCTGATCCAATGGTGACAGCTAAAGATATTAAGAATTTCAAAAAAGTGATGAAGAAGAGTAAGTCCGATTATAAATTTGTAAATTATCCAAATGCTCTTCACGCTTTTTCAAATCCTGCAGCAACAGAGATTGGAAAGAAGTTTAGCTTACCAGTTGCTTACAACGCAGAAGCTGATAAAGCATCTTGGGAAGAGATGAAAATATTCTTCGATAAAATTTTTAAATAGAGATGAAAAATATGAGAGACTTAATTATAGATAATATCAGAAAAACCATCACAACTTCTGCACAGGGGTGTGAGACCGAAGAAATGAAAAATGAGATGCTTGAAGAACTTGAGATGTTTGAAGGCATCTCAATGGATGAGCATCAAGCAATTGAAATTGGTTCAATTATTGAACTTGAAACAAATTCAAGAGTTGCAACTTACTTCATTTCGCCTGCAAATAGTGGGTCGATTTTAAATATTAAAGGACAATCAATTCTTGTTGTTTCTATTTTTTCAGCACTTGGTGCCGAATTAATGGGAAAAGTTGTAGGTGAGTCAATCGAACTTGTGACAGCTGCAGGAATTAGAGTTTATAAGGTTGTAAGTATAAATTAATGAGAATTCTTTTTATAGATGGTGACTGCCTCTTATGCCAAGAAATTGTACGTATCGTGTTCTTTCTCGATAAGAAGGCAGTCTTTTCATTTGCTCCTCTTCAAGGTCAACACGCGAAGGTCAAGCTACCAGCACAGTTAATAGCAGATCTCGATACTGTCGTTCTTTATAAAGACGGAAATATTTTGACAAAGAGTGATGCTGCGATTGAAGTCCTCTGTGAACTTGGTGCAATTTATCGTATGGCCAAAATATTTTATATCATTCCAAAATTTATTAGAGACGCGCTCTACATGCTCGTTTCTAGAAATAGAAAGAAAATCTTCAAGAGAGAGACTTGTCTTTATTCACCAGAATTACAAAAAAGATTTCTCAATTAGTAAATTTATCAATATGTGTGCAAAGCCACTCCGGAGCATCGAGTGAAAGATCATGTCCAGCTGTTGGGTGAATTTCGATTTCTGAGCCAAGTCGTCTTGCTAGATTGACACTGCAATTATAAGAAACGAGTCTGTCTCCAAGACCTGTCACAATCAGGGTTCTTGTAGCCAGTTTTTTGGGAGCACTTGTTTTGGCGGCCCATAGAAGTTGACGACCAAAGTTTTTCATCGACAT
The DNA here is from genome assembly GCF_000447795.1 of Bacteriovorax sp. Seq25_V. Lineage (NCBI taxonomy): Bacteria > Pseudomonadati > Bdellovibrionota > Bacteriovoracia > Bacteriovoracales > Bacteriovoracaceae > Bacteriovorax > Bacteriovorax sp. Seq25_V. The sequence goes on from NZ_AUNI01000015.1 coordinate 363,432, forward strand.
TGGCTCTTTTTCTGCGAGAACGGCCCATTCTGATGCAATACGATCTTTTTCTTCATTACTAATATTATTGGTCGTGAGATCTAAAACAATACGTTCACGATTTTTTAAATCTTTACTTTTAATCGCAGCGATAAAAGTTTTGTATATTTTGTAGTTTAATCTTTCATAAAATGGACTGAGGTCTTTTGCACTACTGTTAATGATGATGATACTATCGCAAAGCTTAGAGAAATGTTCTGTCAGCTTTAGGGTAACAAGTCCACCAAGGGAAATACTAATAAAGTGCCAAGTTCCTTCGGGGTGTTTACTTTTTAATTGATCAAGATCATTTTTAACTTGTGTAAGTAGGGATTGCGTTTCTAGTGGAAAAACCTCCTCGTACTTACTCCCACTTCCGGGAAGGTCTATAAAGTGAACTTTTGCATCTGCTATGGCCTGACATAGCTGTTCTGGAAAATTACTCCAGTGTCCTTTTTGTCTACCTAAACCTCTAATTAGTACAAAGTTTCTCGTCATTATTTAGCCACCCAGTTGTGATGATTTTTAATTGCCTGTGTAAAGAAGTCAAAAAGTAGCATATGCCTTCTCATGACTCTTTCAAAGCGGTGTTGTCTCACTGGATTAAATAGTCCAAGCACAGACAAGACCTGTATTGGATTCTTTTTCACCCATAACCATGAGCCTAGTTCGAGTGTCCAGGGAATGAATGTTCCATAAGATTCTTTTTGTGCATGGCTTAGGTCAAAGAGATAATCCCAGAGATCCCCGCTTGTTGTGTAACTCTGAGATTGTTGCTCAATAAGATATATATGATGCGGCAAAGTTTTATCGAGCAAGCTTTTAAATTGAAGAGCTTCACTCGTCAAAGGAAAAGGACTTCTCGTTTTGGCGTAAGGAAACCAAAGACGATCCTTCATGCCAAAACCTGAATGTAGATCAAGGGCCATTGAAAACTTTGATGGGAACATTTCTTTTTTAACAAAATTAATAACAGCAAGATTTTCTCTTTCTATTACTCCCTCTTGTCCTCGATACCACGGAAGCTTAGAACTATATCGCTGGCCCCCTAAAAGCGGAGCTGTTTTTTCTGTTGATTCAACAGGAGAGTTTCTCATGAGGTCGACGCCATTTCCATTTGAGCGATAGATAAGATCCATTCCAACAGGATTAATTAAAGGAATACAAACTAATCTAAAATTTGAAAATGAACTTGCTAGTTCGTCATCCCAAGATAATCGTGTAAAAAGATTTTGAAGATTTGAAATTGCCAGATGAGTTCCAACTCTTTCTAGTCCATGAACACCTGCAAAAATTCCAAAGGTTGGAGCCTCTGGGTCTTGTGATCCAATAGAAAATGCATGAAGTGGGTAAGATTTATTTTTAAAATCGATGGTGTCTAAAATTTCGTGTCTAACGATAGGATGGCTAAATTTTGTGAGCTCTTCGATATCTTTTAATTCTTGGAATTCTCTCATGAATCTATCTTACGATTTTATGATAATTTGGCAATGGAATTTAAAGTGGAATGATTCGCTCGGGTTTAGCTTTTTGTATTTAACTGACCACAAGCAGCGAGAATGTCATCACCTTTAGTTTTTCTTACACTTGCAAAGAATCCGTGATCAACAAGTCTTTGTTTGAAGTTATCCACATCTTTATCAAGTGGGCGTTTGTACTTCGCTCCTGGAAACTCATTGAATGGAATTAAGTTAAAAATCACAGGAAGGCCACTTAGTAACTTAACAATTTCTTGAACATGCTCTTCGCTATGATTCATATCTTTGATAATCAAGTATTCAAATGTTAAATACTGTCGTTTTAATCTAGGAATATCTTTTAAGGTGCTTACAATTTCCTCAATTGGGTAAGCTTTATTCAGTGGAATAAGCTCATCTCTTTGATTGTTAAAAGGAGAGTGAAAGCTAAGTGCGATATTTACTTGGTTAAGTTCTTCAATCTTCTTAAGACCTGGAAGGTAACCTGCTGTTGAAAGTGTGATTTGTCTCGGTCCAAGGTGAAGTCCACGTACCTCAAGAAAAATTGAAATCGCTCTCTTAATATTATCAAAATTATGGAGAGGTTCACCCTGACCCATGAATACAATATTTGGTGCTGCAAATTTCTCTGGAAAATTTTCCTTGATATAATTATATGCGAGTACATACTGTCCTACGATCTCGTGTACCTCGAGATTACGTTTTAGTCCCTGAGTCCCTGTAAAACAAAAGCTACATTTCATTGCACATCCAACTTGGGACGAAATACAAATTGTATATTTTTTATTAAATGGTACGAGTACAGTTTCAACGCAGTTGCCGTCAGAAAGTTCAACTAGAAACTTAACAGTGAGTTCATCTTCAGCTGTTTGAATTTTTTGTATTTTAGGTAGTGCCAAGTTAAAATTTGTCTTCAAGTATTGTATGAAATTTTCTGGAATATGTTTTTCACTACCTTTATATTTTGATGTGTAAAAGTTTTCAGCGTGTACGTCTTTATAACCATGCAGACTTGTCAGGCTCTTAAAATCGGTTAATGAATAATCGTAAAAATTTTGCATAATAAAGCTTATATTATAAAATAGTATTAAGAATCAATAAAATAGTGGAAAGCTTATGGAAGACAAAATAATCAATCAGTTAAATCACGATCTAAATAAACTTAATTCGACAAAACAGGGACGTCGTGCGTTTCTAACGGCCTTGCCTTTACTTCTTGCGAGTTGTGCCACTACAGATAAGACAAGATATCGAGAAGGGGATAACTCAGGACAAGAAGTTGGTCTAAGCGTCGAAGAAGAAAGAAAAATGACCAGGGAATATCTTCCAGAGATGGAGAAGGACTATCAAAAATATAGAAACTCTTATGTTCAGTCTTATATTAATGATGTCGGACGTAAAATTGTTGATAGTAATAAGCTAGCAGGTAATCCATATAATTATAATTTTAGAGTGGTCGCATCAAACCAAATAAATGCTTTCGCGTTACCAGCAGGGGAAGTTTTTGTAACATCAAAATTAATTGCGATGACAGATAGTGAAGCTGAACTGGCCGGGGTTATTGGTCATGAGGTAGGGCATATCCAGGCGCGACATACAGCAGAAAGAATATATAAGGCCGAAAAAGAGAAGAACAAGGGACTTATTTATGGGCTCGGTGGGGCTCTCCTTGGGGGGGCTGCAGGTTTTGGTCTTGGTAAGATGCTTTGCTCCAAACAGGATCGTGACTGCTTGATGAGAGTTGCTAAATATGGGGCAATGGCCGGGGGAATGGGAGGACTACTGATCCAGAAATATGGATTTATGGCAAATTCCCGTGAAGATGAAATGGAAGCGGATCGTATTGGTTTTAAGACTAGTTTAAAGGCTGGTTATGACTATGCTCATGTTGGAAATTTCTATGAAAAATTACTTGTAATGGAAAAGAATTATTCTAAGAAAGATAATGCTTTGGCTAAAAAGTTTGCTGATGCTATGTCGACTCATCCTCCAAGTGAGCAGAGAGTTGCGCAGATGAGAGAACTTGAAAGGGCCAATCCTTTAAAGGGGAAGGTGACTTCCCCTGAATTTGAAAAAATAAAAAAAATCTTAGTCTAGTTTGAGTATTTGAAGCACTTTCGAAATAAGATCGTCTCTTGAAAATGGTTTTACGAGAACGTGCTTAATTCCTGAATTAATAACATTGATCATTGATCTATTGTCGAGATACCCAGATATTAAAAGAAATTTCAGTTTTCTAAACTTCAAACTTTTTTTGGCCATCTCAACAAGATATGTACCTTCTTTATCTGGAAGTTGGAAATCTACTATAACTAAGTCAAATTCATCATTTCTAAGCTTTAACATTCCAATTGAAGCATTCTCTGCGACCACGACATTCCTAAAAAGCTTTGTTTGCTCGAGAAAAGTCTTGATGAGCATACAAATTTTTACCTCATCGTCGATTATAAGTACTGCTGGTTTTTCTGAATCTTTAATCTTTGGGAGAGTGATACTCATTACTTTTCACCCTCTTTCCATTTATTCATCATATTTACAATATCATCTTTGATAAAAGGCTTTTGTAAGTGATCATTGAACAGTCCACTTGCAATGTCGGATTTTATCTTTTCATCAGCAACTTTACCTGTAAGGTAGATGATTGGTCCGCTGTAAGAAAGTTCTCTAATTTTTTTTGCCAACTCATCCCCATTCATTTCAGGCATCGAAAAATCAATGAAGATCATATTGAAGCGACCATCATCAATAAGTGCTAATGCTTCTTTAGGATTTGATGCACAGATAACATTCACATTTGAGTCACTAATACTTTCGTTGAAGAGATTGAGAATTTTAACTTCGTCATCGATAACAAGAATATTAAGATTTAACTCTTGAGCATTGTCTCTATTAAGAGTCGAAGAAGCGATACTTAAAGTCGACATTTTTGGAATTGTTATTTTAAAGATAGTAGGGGAGCTCGCTGAAACAAGCTCTAGTGTCCCTTGATATGATTCAATGATTTTAGTAGCAATCGCAAGCCCAAGTCCCGTTCCTTCTCCAACTTCTTTTGTGGTAAAAAAAGATTCAAAAATTTTGTCTTGGATCTCAGTAGGGATGCCAGCTCCTGTGTCACATAGTTGTACCTCATAGCACATTTCTGTTTCATCGAGAGTTATTCCGATTGATCTGGATTCATTATTTGGAATTGAATTTATAGAGTCGATAGAATTTTTGATGAGATTTATAAAGAGTTGTTCCATCTTTAGTGAGTTTACAAAAACAATAGACTCCTTGGATTCGGTGTTGTTTTTCACTTCCATAGAGACTTGAGATTTCTTTAACTGACTATTTACAAGTCTTGTTGAGTTCTCAATGATTTCTTCAACAGATACATACTCCTTCTTGTCCTCATTACCATGGAGGAACTTCTTCATACCTTTGATGATACTATTAATACGCATGAAAGATTCGATGACGTCATTTAAACATGAATCTAATAACTCTTTTTGAGAATTTATATCTTCTGATTCAAATAGAGCCTTGATTAACTCCAGGGTTCCTGAAGCAATCGTCAGTGGATTTGATATTTCATGAGATATACTTGCCGTGATTTCACCAATTGTTGTAAGCTTGTCAGCTTGAACAATCTGATGATGAATTTCTTTAAGTTCTTCAATTTGATAACGATATTTTTGATAAAGATTTTTTTCGATTGTTATATCATTCAAGCTCACTAGAACAAGATCTTTATCTAAAAGATACGTTCCTTTGGCAATAACGTGAAGCTCCTGGTCTTGTAGGCTATCGATAAGCTCTTCTTTGGAGATCGTGTTTGATTTTGTCTCAAAAGTTTGATCAATTAGGGTAGAGATAAAGTTCTCAGCAATAATCTCTTTCAAAAACTTCTTATTCTTGATTACTCGCGGTGAGCTTTTTGTAAAAGTTGAAAACATATGATTGTAGTAGATGATTTCATTGTCTTTGTTAACAATGACAATGGGCTCAAAAAGAGAATCTAGAATTTCAAAGTTCATTTTTAACCTTTTTGCTTTAAAAATTGGAAATACTGCGCTTCAATCGCATCGAATTCAAGTTCTTCTCCATCTTGTTCGATTTTTGGCGCCTTCCCATCAACTACTTGCGAAGAGAGTAGTAACACTTTGAGTACATCATCAGCTTTCTCACTATAATAAGGAGCGTAGAAGGACTCAATTGATGTGTTCGGCAAAATAAATCCGTGAACCATATTTATCTGTTCGATTACAACTTGCGGGCAGTTTTTGTAAGTTATGCTACAATCCTTAACTCCTTCAAGAAAGTTGATCCATTCTCTTACTCCACAAGAGTTAATTAGTGTTACCTTGTTAAAATCGATAATTATCGTACTCTTTTTTGAAGATAATATTTCTTCAAATGTAGAATCCTCATCGATTTGTCCTTGCAGAAGAAATTCTGCTAAGTCTGCTTCATTCTTCGTAATATTGATGACTAATTTGTCACTCATTACTCCTCCTCAAAATAGTGGAACGAAGTTATTCTTTCCTTAAAATTTTTATAACGTTTACTGATATCTATAATTCCTACAAATTCACAAAAACGATTTTTCTTATTGTTAATGTGTAGTTGATTAATGTTCTCATATACCATCATGAGCCCAAGACCTGCTCCAGGTCCTTCTGTCCGTGGTCTTCTTTCAATAAATCCTCGTTTGATACTACTGAGTACGCGATCTCTGTCAATCTTACCGATATTATCTTTTACAAGTATTACTATATTAACAGAGTCCATACCTATCAAAACATTTATTGCCTCATCAGAGGATACAAAAACTGAGTTTTTTCTATTTTGATCAATGAGATGTTCCTGATGAAAAAATGCATTCATGATTAGTTCGTTAAGAACCACTCTCAAGTTATCTCGAGGGGAGCTAAATACTTCATCATAGTTAAATTTTGAAAGAAGACTTTCTATTTGCTCTGGAGCATCTTTTGAATGAAGTATTTGCAATGAGTGAATAATTGCATCTTCATTAAGGTATTTTTCAATTCCAAATAAATTATTTGTTTGAATTTTTCGTAATACTCTTTCTAGTTCTTTCTCAAGACAAGATGAGTTTCCAATGAGATGGTTTATTGGATTTGTGTTTAGAAAGATCACATTCTCTAAGTCAGTACGATTCGTAATAACGATTGTATCAAGGGCATTGGTTTCATTTTGAAATGAAGCGCTGTCTTGAATTGACACAGTTTCACTGTCGATAGTGTTACTAAGTTCGAAGTTTCTTTGAAGAAATGCCTCCAGTGTAGGGTAGGCGTCTCGAACTTGATTTGTTAGATGTACTTTCATTTCTTTACCTTAATACAGACAAGGGTTAGATCATCTTCAAATATTTCTTTGCTACAAAATAATAAGAACTCTTCGATAATTTTATTTCTAAGTGCTCGAGTATCTTTTGTACTAATTTCGATTATTGTTTTTAGAAACCTTCTTATTCCCCACGGCTTATCGTCTTTGTCGACGCATTCAATAATACCATCGGTTTTTAAAATAATTGTATCTCCATCATTGAGCATTATACTATGACCAGAGTAAACAGAATCACTTTTGTGTCCTAATCTCGCGCCTTTAGCCTCGATTAAAGGAATAATGTCTGATTTTTCTAGTGCCTCATTTTTTTGAGGAATATATAGAGCATCAAGGTGACTTGCATTTGAATAAGAAAGAGTTAATTTTTCTAGGTCGAAAACGCAAACAAACGCAGTCAAAAGTACATCTGTCTTTGTAAGAGTCAGTGATTTGTTGAGAAAATTTAAAATGTATTCTGGGGTTAATTCAAATCTTCCTTCGCTAAGTAGAAATTTAATCGTATTGAAAGATGTGTTGATACTTGCGGTAAGTAATGCAGCAGGTACCCCATGCCCAGTTGCATCGGCGATAATCGTAATAAGCTTATTGTCGATTTTGTAGTAGTTCCACCAATCTCCACCACACTCAGAAGCTGGAGTGTTAAATGCCATAATTTCAAAACTATTTTCTTCTATTTCTGTTTGAGGAAAGAAGTTTTCTTGTACAAGTTTTGCAACTTGAACTTCATTTTCAAGACGAAGCTTCTCCTTCATTTGTTCCATGTATTTTTTAATCTCACTGGTCATATAGTTGAAGGCTTTTGCTAGGTGCCCAATCTCATCTTTAGAGCTTTCTTCAACAATTGTATCAAAATTCCCCTTTGCTAACTCTTGGGATGCTATAAATAGCTTATCAATTGGATTCGTAATTGATTTAGCAAAGACCATTGCTATAGCACTGATGAAGAAAAGAATGAATAGACCAAAGAGAATTGACTTCTGGATAAGAAAATCAGTTACAGAAAATGCTTGGTCGTAGTCGATCAAATTAAAAATTCTAAAGTCCATTAATTTTGTTTTTGAGACAGAGAAGAGATACTTTTTCTTGCCAAGCTCCAAAATTTTAACGCTATTGATAAGCGTGACTTCTCTTAAGTTTTTAATGATGTCTGATTTGTTTGTATCAACAAGGTTTTCGTAGAGAATGTGATTTTCTTTTGAGAAGAGGATAGAGCGATAAACTCTATTTTGCTCAAGAGAACTAGTGAGTACAGATTTTCGAACACTGACTATAAGATCTTTAGATTTTAGATGTATGTGGCTATTTGTTTCTGGTCGATCTCCATTCCCTGATAGCTCATCTGGCGTTAATGACTGTTCACTTGTAAAAAAGTATTTTGGTGTCCAAATAGCATCAATGACCTTACTTTGCTTAATGAAGTCTTCAATATTCTTATATTTTTTTATTTCAAGAAGCTTGTTTAAAATTTCAATGTCTCTATTAATATTAGAAAGTGTCGAACTAATTTCGTTAGCAAATCCTGTTGATGTTGCTAGGGAGTTTTCAAAGATATAGGCCTTCTTATCCTCTGAAAAAAGACTTGAGGCGTAGAACGTATAGAATGCGATTGCGCAGATTAAGGATACTGTCATTAACAGAATAATTTTAATCTTGATCGGAAAACTCAGTCTCTTGTCCATATTTGCCCTAAATAGCAGTGTTTCTAATTATTTATTAAAATAATAGGTAATATTAGCGGATTTCTCAAGACAAGGTAAATTAGGAACAATTTTGGTTAAAAGGCAATTTGATACATACATTATTATTTTTCTCTTCTTTGTGTCATTTGCAATCCTCTACAAATTGTTGACTCTTCAGTATCTCTATCCTTTTAGTGGTGGTGAACGTATCAGTGCAGGGCAATTAACTTCACTTGTTAATGATGTAAGAAGGAAGAGTTTTGATCAGGTCTCCTGGGTGGATGCAAGTGATGAAGAGACTATCTATAATAATGATAAAATATTCACTGATAATAACTCAAAAGCTCAGATCAAATTTGAGAGTGGTAATCTCATTACAATTAATGAAGAGAGTCTTTTTAAAGTAAGTATAATTAATAATACAATCAATCTTGATATGGAGAGGGGATCGTTTATCGCTGATTTAACTTCTGATGCGGAGGTCCTGTTATTCATTCTAGGCGGTAAGGAATATAAAGTTAAATCAAAGAAAGGAAAAATTAAAATTACAGGAAATCAAATTTCCCTTCTTTCTGGAGAGGCTTCTCTTGTGTCGGGAAGTTCTAAACTTGAGTTGAAACAAGGGGAAATTGCTAAACTTGATGAGCATATTGAGTTCGTTGAGAAGTTTCCTGCAAAATTAAATATTATCGATGCTAAAACATATTATATCCAAAAAGATAAGGGATTAACTCTAAACTGGGAAAGTTTAAAAAAGTTAAAACTAGAGTCTTCTTTTGATATTTCTTTTGAAAAAAGAAGTGTCTATTCGCCTTTAGATAATACATTTGTTTTACATCTTCAGGAAGGAATGAATTATATTCGTTTTATCGATCCTATAAAGAATCAAATCTCAAATATTACAAGTATGAATATTATTTACGAGACAGTTCCTGAAATTACACTTGATCGTAATAAGGTTTTCTCCGGAGAAGAAGTAAGTTTTAAGGATAACTTCGAAGGAAAATGGTCTTACGAGATTCGTCTTGGAGACAAGACATTAAAGACCAGCTCACTCAAGCACTCTTTCCAAATTAATGAAGTCGGAAGCCAGTCTGTCCTATTTAAGGTAGATGATCCTGACCGATTAGATGCTCTATGGTCGAAACCTCTTCAGGTTGAGGTGTTGTCATTGCCAAAGAGAGGGCCTCGTATACTTTCGCCAACAGAGGGACAAGAGTTCTATCTTTATGGAGATCATGGAATTGTTAATGTTGAGGTTGATAATACTACCGATGCGACAACAGGAGTTTTATTCCAAGGAAATAAGTTACTTCTATCAGATGAGAATAAAACAGAGTTAACGATAAATAAATCAGGAACTCAAGAGATTGAATCATTCTTTGAAATCAGTGATCAGGTAATTGGCGGATCTAAGCGTAAATTTCATGTCTACCTCGAGCCGTCTGGTCTTGATTTAGAGCAGGGGGCTAAATTTATTTTAAAGAAGCCTGGACAGGAAGTTGACTTTGATTGGGCCGGAGTAGCTAGCGCAAATTATCTTTTAGAAATCTCTAACGATAGAAATTTTCAAAAGATTGCGAAGACTAAAAATGTTAAGGGGCTTACAGCAAAAATGAGTTTCTCTAAAACAGGTGAAATGTTTTGGAGAGCTAAAAAAATTAATAAAGATGGAACTGTCGAGTATGGTTCACCGAAGAAGATTATTTTAAGTAAGCCACTCGCTCCATCCGCACCTAAAATTAGAAAAGTAATTAAGAAGAGAGTGACAACTAATATCTTAAATTCGATTCTCGATTTTATTTTTCCTGCTGCATACGCTGCTGAGGATGTGCTTGAATGGACACCGGTAAATGATGTCGAAAGTTATCGGGTTGAAATTTATCGAGGTGAAAAACTTCTTATTAATGAGATTGTTAATGACAATGCAATTTCAATACAAAGTCTTACGCCTGGTAGTTATAAGTATCGTATCGCTAGTATTGATTATTGGGAGCAGCAAGGTGAGTTCTCAGAATTTGCAACTTTAATAATAGAGAAGGTTGTTAAAAATCCAATAATTAATCTCATCGCTCCTGAACATCGCCAGTCATTTGATGGTGATGAGGTCATTAAATTTGAATGGGAAGCTGTAGAAGGTGAGAATGTATATAATGTAGAATTGTCGAATAGCTTGTCTTTTAAAATAACAAAAGAATTCAAAGTAAAAGGTTCAATGTTTGAACTTGATGCTAAGAAGATGCGGTTGAACAAGATTTTCTGGCGTGTGAGTGCGGGCAAGTGGAAATCAAAACGTCGCTACTTTGAGGTGAAGCAATTAACAAAGGCATCGGAAATAAAGAAGGCAAGTTCGAGACGGTCGAAATGGTTAGTATACTTCTCTCCACGTAAAACTTCGAGAGAGACTAGTAGGGCTAAGATTGATGGAGTGGATATGATCTCATTTGGTGGAAGTTATTATTTTGACTACCAAAAGTTTAATTTTACAGCTTCATTTGATAAGAGCTCTGGAAAAGTATTTAATGATCTCAGTTACTCAGAAAATACATTTTCATTAAAAGGATTATATCCCGTTCGAAGCTTTGACCTGGGGATGAAACTATCTATTAGAAATGGTAATGATTATAAAGTAGAGAGTAACAAAGTCGTAGAAGCGCGAACTACTAACTTTAGTGTGGGATTAGAGACGAAAGTTTGGGACCTAAGCCTTGGATATACATTTGTTGGACTTAGTGGCCTTGACATAAGATACGATTTTCCACTCTCTCTTTATAAGAAAAACTTTGTATTAACACCTCAATTTGTAACTCGAGACTCTGAAGATTACGGTAAAGAGACTTCATTTGGCCTTCTCTTTGGAATTAGCCTCTAGCCACAGAATATAGTCATATTAATCATGAAATTCCCTTCTTAGTTTGAGCTAAAGTACTGAATTTTAGTCCAATACTGTTAAAAAATTATAATAATTCAAGACCAAACCGATAAGGTATTGCTTATGAAAACTTATAATTTACAAGTCACACCATTGTTAAGAATTGTCTCGAGGACAGTGCTGTCACTTGTTCTTATATTTGTAATCGGGTGTACTCCACAACCGGAAGTTGAAGAGGCCTTAGATGACTCGATCAATATTCCATCTGCTGGAGTACCCCCATTACCATCTCTTGAAGTAAGTTGTTACCAAGATGCTTACGCTGTACCCGAAGAGTCAATCACAAGAAAAATTGATATCTTAATTGTTCCTGATACGTCAGGATCAATCATTGATGAACGCGCTGCTATCGCGGATGGCTTTGATAACTTTCTTAATATGATGCCAGCTTCTGCTGATATTAGAGTTGGTGTTATGCTTGGACACAGTGGAGCAACAACGAAGAGTGGTGCTCTTTATCAAAAAGGAACAGAGCCACTAATTCTTGATAATCAAAGCTTAACGATTGCTGAGATTAAAACACATTTACGAACTAAGATGCAAAACCCAGCTGGAGATAATGCATCCGATGGTGGAGAGATGGGTCTTTATTCTCTTAATAAATCTTTAACTGAAACAAACTTTGCAAATATTCAATCACAAGGTTTCTATCGTGACGATGCTGCCCTTGTTGTTATTTTTGTCGCTGATGAGCAAGATATCTGTGCCGAGTACCCAGCGGGGGTAACACCTGTTCCTGATCCTCAAGGTGGAGAGACAAATTCTTATAATAACTATTGTGTCGATGGTAGTGGAGAAAGAATTGTTACACCTAAAATCGTTGTTGATCGTTTGAAGGAGCTTTATCAAGACAAGCCACTTGTTGTTGGTGGTGTTCTTTACAATAATTTAAATACAATTCCACTATCTGGTGAAAATGAACTCGGTTACGGATACCTTGAGGCCATTGAGCTTGCAGGTGGTATTACAGTTGATATGGCAACAGGTGATTATGGAAATGGACTTTCAAAAATTGGAACACTTGCGATGACAAAGCTTGCTCCTGTGAATAGTTTCAACCTCTCTGTAGCAAATGTAGATCCAGCTACAATTAAAACTTATGTTAATGAAGTTAGTGTTCCGTTCACATATAGCTCAGAATTAAATATCGTAACTCTGGTTAATGAGAGACCAACTTTTTCTGTGGCCCATGTTCAGTACTGTGAAAAACCTCAAATTATTAAAGAGGTTGTCCAAGTCGTTGCAGGTGGATTTCATACATGTGGCCTGCTTGCCACTGGTGATGTGAAGTGTTTTGGTGAAAATAATTATGGACAGCTAGGTCTTGGTGATACTGATCGTCGTGGTGACGATGAACTACTAAATGGTATTGGTTATGTTCCACTTGGTGAAAAAGCAATTCAACTTGTGGCCGGTGTTTATCATACATGTGCTCTATTAGAATCTGGAAAAGTGAGATGTTGGGGATTCAATAATAGAGGTCAGTTAGGGCAAGGTAACACTGATAATGTTGGTGACAATGAGCAAGTAACTGACGTGCCATATGTTTCGCTTGGGACAAGTGAAGTAAAAAGACTTTACGGTGGGACTTACTTTAACTGTGCTCTTTATAAGAATGGAAATATTAGATGTTGGGGAGATAATACTAACGGACAACTTGGAAATGGAACAAATAACTTCATCGGAGATGATGAACTTCCAACTGCCGGTGGTCTCGTAAATCTAGGTGCTCCAGCTCTTCAAATGGACTTAAGTACAATTAGTTACCATGCTTGTGCAATTACAGCTGGTGGTGTTTTAAAATGCTGGGGAGAAAATGGGAACGGGCAGTTAGGACTTGGTAACACAACTGATACTAATATTCCAACAACTGCTGTATCACTTCCAAAACCAGCGATTATGGTTAGCACTGGTGGTCAGCACACTTGTGCTCTTTTAAGTGATTATACAGTAAATTGTTTTGGACAAAATACACATGGCCAACTTGGACTTGGTAACTCAGAGAAGATTGGTGACGATGAGCTTCCTTCTGCTGCATCTAACGTAAATATTGGCTTTGAAGTTTCACAAATTTATGCAGGTAACTTTTCAACGTGTGCGATCTCGAATGAAGGTGAGGCAAAGTGTTGGGGAAGAAATGTTTACGGTCAACTCGGTCTTGGGAACACGACGAATGTTGGTGTAACTGATACGCCTGCTGATCATGCATCAATCAGTCTTGGTGCACGTGTTAGTTCTGTATCAGGGGGAGTTGAACATCACTGTTTTACACATCAAGATAGTGGGAAAATTAAATGTATCGGACAAGGTACTCGTGGCCAATTAGGCTATGGGGAAGCAAATAATATCGGTGATGATGAATTACCGACGAACTTCGACTTCTTGTCTTTGATTGAAATTTAATAATAAATTAGAGACAAGAAATAAAAATCCCAAAAAGATAAATCCAAATTTAAAATCATCATGAACTTCTCTAAGTGCACATCCTGGACTGATGTCTGATGTGAAGGCATTGAGTTCAGAGGTTTGCGAAGAAAGACTAACATCAGATTGAAAAACAGATGGAGTAGGAGTGACTAATCCGACACCTGTTACTGCACCATCGCTATCATCAAGTCGAATAATTCCATTACCACCAGCTCCGCCTGCTCCACCATTACCAGCACCAGGGCCTGCCGCCCCTCCACTTGCAGTAATTGAGCCTGTGATTGTAATGTGATCATTTGTCTCGATAAAAATGGCGCCTCCTGCGCCACCGCCGCCGCCTCCTGCGTCGTTTGAAGCTGAGTTGCCAGCACCTCCGCTAGCATTTATTGAACTTGCAATTAAAACTGTCCCTCCAGCCGAAATGCGAAGAATTCCACCTCCGCCACCACCTTGGGCACCAACTGTAGAGTTATCATCCATTCCACCGCCGCCGCCGCCGGAACCACCAGTCATTGTAGTAGTAAATAGAGTTGCTGAGTCGTATGTTGATGTGGGTGCTATCCCGGCTGCTCCTGGACCACCGTCACCACTATCTGTTCCCGCGATACCTACAGATCCAAGAGTTCCGTGTGATCCTCCTGAACCTCCTCCTGCTCCATCATTTCCAAATGCTCCCGCAGTAACGTCGCCTCCAGCATTTCCAAAAGTTCCAGCAGAAGGCCCACTTCCATTAGTTGAACCTGCTCCACCATTGTAACCACCAGCTACGCCGGCACCACCAGCAGAACCATCTTGTCCACTTAAAGTAAGTGAGTTATTAATAGTGACATCACCCTGAACTTTAACAATGAGAGCTGTTGTTCCTGTTACTTGAACGGCTCCGGAAATTGTGAGGTCTGTGCAATTGTATGTGCCTGAGGCTATTGTTGGGCCAGCCCAGTTACATGAACCATCGGCTCCGGTTCCGGTATCAATCGCAGCATATGTTGCAATTGAAAGCGAAGAGATTAAAAAGGTGTAAAATAGATTTTTCATCGTTAATATAATTATGACGGTAAGAATTTAATTTGCCAAATGGAATTAAGAAAAATGAATTGTAATGCATTTGTTGAGCAAAGATGTCGGTCTTGTTCTTTAATTGAAAAAAACTACCATGAAGCTCTTCAAGAAAAAATTGATACTCTGTCTATTATGTTTCCAAGAGCATTGATAAAAGATGCGATCGAAACAACAGAGCGTCTTGGATATCGAAACAAAGCAAAATTTGTTGTAGGTGGAACTCTTGAAGCTCCTATACTTGGTATACCATCACCTCAGGATAAGTTTACAGTCTCTCCACTTCTTGATTGCCCAATTCATGAAGCAGAATTAAATACAATTTCTCTTTATATCAAAGAGAGTATTAAAAAGTTTTTACTAACTCCGTATTCCCTTGAAACAAGGACTGGAGAGTTTAAGTATCTCATCTTAACAAAAGCAAAGGGAACAGAAGAGGTTTCTATTCGTTTTGGAATGAGAAGCTCGGAGTCCAGACCACGTGTAGAAAAACTTGCAAAAGAATTACAAGAAAAATTTTTAAATATTAAAGTTATAAGTTTTGAAATACAGCCTAAGCATGCTGCAATTTTTGAAGGTGATACATATTATTTAACAGAAGAGAAATTCATTCAGCATGATTTTGAAAGTTTTCGTTTAGTAAGTTCCACAACAAATTTCTTCCAGGTAAATAGTGAAGTTGCTAAAAAATTATATGATCAAATATTTTCAAGATATAAAGATGAGGATATAAATCTCGCCCTCGATTTATTTTGTGGAGTTGGGGGTTTTGCTTTCTCGGCCGCAAGATTTTCAAATAAAGTAATTGGTATTGAGCTATCTGAAAATGCGATCGAGTGTGCAAAAACAATTCAGTCTCCAAAAGTTGAATTCTATTGTGATGATGCGATAAAGTTTCAGGAGTATAATAAAGAGAAAGTTGATCTTTTAATCGTAAATCCTCCAAGAAGGGGAATTGGTGAGAAGTTCTCAAATCTAATCTGTGAAATTGCTCCAACATTCTTCGTCTATTCGAGCTGTAACCCTAAGACACTTAAGGCCGATAGTGATATATTTGAGAAAGAATATGAGCTTGAATGTCTGATCCCTGTTGATATGTTTGCGATGACTTCGCATTTAGAGGTACTTAGCTTCTGGAAGAGGCGCAAAAGTCTGTAAGTTTTACACCATTTACAATCTTGATAAAGCTCTGGGCTATAATTGGAAAAAATAATTATTCGAAATTTAGGAGCTTTTATGAAAAATCTTTTTGTAGCTTTATGTCTTTTAACTTCAATTTCCTCTTTTGCAGCAGATGTGACAGGTGAGTTTACTCTGAAGTCAGGTGATTCCTCATGTGAACATAGTGTAAGCCTAATAGAGGTTGAAAAAGGATTAAGACTAGTTGCTACAAGTAGTGTGGGTTCAATGTTTGAAGATGAAACAGCTGAAGATTTTTTAAATATTAACGGTGAAAAATTCGTCAAAAAGAGCAAAAGTTCGTCACACGGAACTAAATATGTCTCAGAAGCTGAGTCAACATTTGACGGTGTTTTCTTAGTAAAAAATGAAGTAATGAAAGAATATAATTTTGGAATTAGAACTTCAAAAACAACAGCAAATGTAATTCTTGAATTTCATGCTGATGGACTTGAGTACTCTAAAGCACTGAAAGGTAGTAACAAGTGGTCAAGAGAGTGTTCTTACTCAAGAAACTAATTGTTAATTCTTTGTTAAGTTAGATAAAATTTCGTTGGCCTCCTTCGTGAAAAACTAATCGTGTGTTAGTTTTTCTCATGGAGGTAACAATGACCAAACTGCTACTCGTATTTCTCTGTTTTTCTTATGTTATTTTTTCTCACGCTAAATCACCCCACGATGAAAGTTACATTGGGACTCGCATTGAATATCAGGCCCATCAGCTAACCGTTACAGATAGTACGATAGCAAAAAAAATCTTTCTCAAACTTCCTGGACATTTCTATCATGCAGGATTGGCCCCTGAATTACTGATTAAAAATCATCGTTACTTTTACTGCACACGTGAACCAGATGGGAAGTTCTCTTGCAATATCTATTTAAACTTCAAGTATAATGGAGAACTGTCAAGTTTCGAAAAAGATCTCGACTACGGTCTTGGATCGATGACTGAATACTTATCTGAAGACAAAATTGCTGGAGTAGGGGAAGTTAAACTGGCAGGGAACTATATCGATATTTACTATGAAGGAGAGCTTGCTAAAAAAGTATTCTCAAAAATGGATCTCGCTAAAACTGATTACAAGCGTAAGTCTGGTACAGACTATGAGATCCGCTCTGGTCGTCATACAAGATGTGTAAGTCTTTATGCAGATAAAGAGGTTTTTTCATGCCGAATGAGACTACCAATAGATCCAAACAAGAAAAAAGAAGAAATTCCATTGAATCCCAATGCTTAGCCGAACTCAAAAAAGTTGATAAGTGACCATTGGTCATATATAATTGACCGATGGTCATTTTCCTGTGTCCATTTGGAGGTTAAGATGAATTATAAAAATAAATGGGTTGTCATAACAGGTGCATCAAGCGGTATGGGCATAGACTATGCTGAGGTTTTTGCAGAGAAAGGAGCGAATATTGTTCTTACTGCGAGAAGAGAGCAAAATTTAAGAGAACTCGAAACAAAAATTCTTAGTAAGTATCCAGACTGTAAGATCTCAGTCATCCCATGTGATTTATCAAGTGAAGAAGGATGTAACTTTCTACTTTCTGAAATTTCAAAGCAGGAGATAGAAGTACATACACTAATTAATAATGCTGGGTATGGAATATTCGGTGAATTTACTGAAATGGATTATTCTCAGTTAAAAAATATGCTCGATTTGAACATTATTTCACTTACATATTTGACCCATTATTTCGTAAAGAAAATGAAAGAGAGAAATGAGGGACAAATTTTACTCGTCTCTAGCGTTGGCGCCTATCAACCTTGTCCTCTCTATGCTTCTTATGGTGCTTCTAAGTCTTATGTGTTACATTTTGGTGAAGCTTTAAGTATTGAGTTAGCTAACACAAATGTCCGAGTTAGTGTTTTAAGTCCCGGAATGACTGAAACTGAATTTTTCGAACGCTCTGGCCAGTTTCAAGATGATAATAGCTTGATTAGAAAGATACTAATAATGAAGTCGAAGCCAGTAGTAGAGCTGGCCATAAGAAAACTTGAAAAGGGTGTCATCAGTTTTATTCCAGGTTTTTTAAATAATGCTCTAGCTTTTTTAAATCGTTTGTCTCCTCGTAAGATATCCGCTTTAGTAACACATGAAATTTTAAAATAGATTATGGGAAAAATTAGGTCAACAACATCAGAAGAAAAAGAATCGAAGCGTGAGCAAATCATTGACGTTGCTGCCTCGATGATTGATCGTGGTGCTGTTGATCTTCCCTCAATGAACGAAATTTCTAAGAAGGCAAAGGTTGCAAAGGGCACACTCTATAATTATTTTGAGACCAAAGAAGAACTATTTCTAGAAGTTTTTAGCTCTCTCTTTGCAAGATGGTTTTTCACCCTTCAAAAAGTGAAGCTTACTAAAAGTAATTATCTTAAAGTGATTGTTGAATCCTTGGAAGAGAATCCTAATATGATGAGACTTGCCTGTAAGGCGCCTGTGATTCTTGAAAATAATGTTTCTGATGAAATTTTTTTAAAGTTTAAAACAAATCTTGCTCTTCTCATTAATCACTTGGCCCAAATGCTCAGTTCAATCAATGAGAAGACTGTCACGCAAAACGAAAAATTACTCATGCAGTCTTATTACGTCATGACAGGAATTTTCCCTTCCCATGACCTGATGACAGCAAGAGGAGAGCTTCTGCGCAAAAATAATCTTGGTTTATTAGTTGTTCATTTTAAAGAAGACGCTTTGCGCATTCTTAAAATTCTTTGGTCGTAGACTAATAATCAAGCCCTTAGCGAATTAGTATTATTTGAACTAATGAAAGACATTTGTTAGAACTAATGCCATTAAACCCAATCAATATTTGGAGCTATTATGCGCTACTTAGTTCTTTTCTTCTTAAGTCTTTCGGTTCTTGCAGGAAGGCCGACTCAGTTTTCTCATATTCACGGTTATGTAAATAAGGAATGTCCAACTTGGGACATTAAGCGATTTGAAAGAGTTGAAAAGTATTTCTACTTTGGTGTCGATAATGCCAAGAAGTATGGTTACACATATGCTTTTCCAATCGAGAGAAATGGAGTTGATTATATTTGGTGTGCACTTGTTCCTGAAAGAGGAATTAAGAATAAGGCCTGTAATAAGAAGATCTTTAGAAATTCTCAAAGGCCATTCGAGTTTTTACAAAACTCAGCACCTGATGAAAGTGATGTTTCAGTTTCTTTTGTAAATAAAGAAGAGCAATACAATGAGTATCTTTCTTATGTAAGAGAAACACTTGTAAAAGAAAAGTCAGAAGATCCAAATGTTGGAGCTGTTTTAGAAATCTTAACTCGCTATTACCTTCAAGTTCTAACGGATACTTATCCAGCTCAAGATTATGCTATTGAGTCTGGAGTTGAATATCGTTATGCTAACCAAAGAACTCTTGGAGAACTTGATATTATCGTTTATGAGCGTGCTACTTGTGATGTTGTTGCTTTAGGTGAATCAAAAGCATCAAGCTCTAAAAATCAGCATAATAGTTTAATGAAAGCAAAGGATCAGTTAAGAAGGATTAAAAACTTTCTTGATGAAAATCTGTAGAATAAAAAAAGGGGCTTAGATTAGCCCCATTTCTTTACCTTTTTTCATGAGCTCATCTTTTTGTTCTGGGCTCATATTCATGATCATATCCTGCATACGCTTAAGTTCTTCTGGGTCCATATTTGCCATCATCTCTTGTGCTTGCTTGAACATATTCTCTTTATTAACAGGGGCTTCCTTACTGAAGATAATTTTCTCGGCTCCAATTTCTGCCATGATTTGATAATCTGCTTTGAGGTGATCAATTACCGCATTAAAGCTAAAGCCTTTTTCATCTGCAACTTCAAACATCTTCTCTGTTGGAAGTGATACTTTCTTGGCCGGAAATCCATTGGCCTCGAGGTTTGAGATTACTTTCTTAGCGAATTCTTTCATCTTTTGTCTCCAAACATTTTCAAATGGTAAATCTTAGTGCATAAAGACTACATGAAAAAAATCAAAATGTCAGGTCCAGAACTCTTTGAATCCTACTACAAGTCTGTGTGGCTTGATCGCTGGGACAAGCTAAAGGATGCCTTCAAGGGTGAAGGACAGAAGGTCTATCGTGCTAATGTTTGGGCAAAACCTAAGACTGGTTCGAAGGAAGTTATTCCAGGATGTTTTGAGAGTGAAGAGATCGCTGTAACAGAGGAAGGAATCAAGAACTTTTATCTGATGGATCCGGCTTCTGTAATCGTGGCAAGGAATCTTGATATCATCCCAAATTCTCGAGTGCTCGATATGTGTGCAGCTCCTGGGGGCAAGAGTTTGATTCTTTTTGAAAAGTTAATTGATGGCGGAGAGCTTATTTGTAATGAGCTTTCAAGAACGCGCAAAGAAAGATTACGTCGAGTGATTGGGGAGTACATTCCTGAAGATGAGCGAGTGCGCATTGATATTCGTGGCTTTGATGGCAACAAATATGGGATTCATTTAAAAGATGAATTTGATTATGTTCTTCTCGATGCTCCATGTTCGGGGGAAAGGCATCTTTTGGATAGCCCAACAGAGCTTGAAAAGTGGAGCGAAAAGAGAACAAAGAGGCTCGCCCTCAATCAATTCTCACTTCTTTGCTCTGCATTTCTGACAGTTAAAAGTGGAGGGGAGATTGTTTATTCAACTTGTTCGCTATCACCACTTGAAAATGATGACGTTATTGAAAAGCTAATCGCTAAGAAAGGTGACGAAGTGGAAATTCTACCGCCACTTGAAACATACGGTCTTGGTGAGTCAACAAAGTACGGTCAGATATTTCTACCTGACCAATGTGGTTTTGGACCACTATATTTTTGTCGCTTAAAAAAGAATTAGCTCGAAGCTGAGTCGTAAAAGTTAAGTCCCTTATTCCATAGATAGATCAAGAAGTAGTAGCATAGAATGATAGCTGCGATCATGTAAGCAACATAGTCCCATTTACTCGCATCAAATAGAAATTGCACAGGGCCTGAACCAACTAAGAGAATTGGGATGCAGAATGTAAGCACTCTCTTCATAAATGGGTTATAGATGAAGTCTGGCATTCGTGACATTGACTGCAGCTGCATACGAAGAAAGTTAACTCCAAGTCCTTCAACCAACCAAAACATTGCGCATGAAATAATAAACTCAATAAGTGCCAAGAGCGTGAAAGAGATAAGGACGAGAAATGGAATTGCAATCCACTGCCAAATTTCAAGTCCAACTTTTATTCCAAAATAAATAAGTAATCCTACTGTTAAAAATAAATCCGGGATTGATGAGGGCTTGAAGTGTCTAAAGAAGACAGTAAAGATAGAACTTACTGGTCTCAGTAGTGTGTAGTCGAGATTTCCCGTTTTTAGATCATCGGAGAATCGCCAAAACCCATGGCTCAAAAAAAGCATGTGAAAACAATCAACCACAAGCATGAAGCAAGTAAAAAATAGTAGTTGATCCTTGTTCCAATTTCCAACCAAAGAAACGTGATCGTAAATAATACTAATTGTAAAAAGTGATGAAAGGTTGAAAAAGACATCCATGAAAATCATGAGAATAAAACTTGTTCTAAAGCTTGTTGCCTCAGAAATCGAGGTCGAGGCAAA
The DNA here is from genome assembly GCF_000447795.1 of Bacteriovorax sp. Seq25_V. Lineage (NCBI taxonomy): Bacteria > Pseudomonadati > Bdellovibrionota > Bacteriovoracia > Bacteriovoracales > Bacteriovoracaceae > Bacteriovorax > Bacteriovorax sp. Seq25_V. The sequence goes on from NZ_AUNI01000015.1 coordinate 385,128, forward strand.
TTTTCCATAGACTTGAAGGTAGTGATTAATTTCTTTAAATATCTTCATTACATTCCCGCCGCTGTGTAGAGTCTCAAGCCCTTACGCCAAACATAGCTATTTGCTAGGGTTAAAAGTATCATCCAGCCAGAAACCACGACAAAGAAGTTAGTTAGATCTACTGGAGCACCTGAAAAAATCTTGATTGGATAGTACGTTAAGTATGGAAACGGTGTGTACTCCAAAATATTTACGGCCCAAGCTGGAAAAAGCTCAAGTGGTATAACGGCACCAGATAGAAATACTGTTACTATTTGTAGGATCACGCGAAGAATCCACGTCTCTTCTAGCCAGAAAGAAATAAGTCCCGTGAGATATTGAAGAGTATACCAAAAGAGACTCACATAGAACGAGCAAGTTATTCCAAGAATTAAATTGTTCCAGGTAAAGTCAGGAAGAATTCCAAGTAGGCTAAAGATCAAAAGAGACACACTTGCGACGACAAATTGTAGGAGCTGAAAACCGATAAAAGATGCCGTATGAAATTCCCAAAAGTTAAATGGATATATTAGATAACTTGATATTCTTCCCATGCGTATATCCATGGAAAGGTTCAAGGCCGTGTGTCCCTGTGCAATTAGCGATACGATAAAACTCCAGATATGGTAAGTGATCATTGCAGCAAAAGTATAACCACCAATTGTCGTACCTGGATTTTTTGAAAAAATCGTATTCCAAAGACTATACTTAATAAAGAAGAAGACAACGGCAGGACCGATGATTTGCAGGAAGAAGTTTAGACGGTATGCCGTATACTTTTTCCATGATATGAGGATGGTTTGATACCATTTTAATAAATTCTGTTTCAAATTACTTTCCTAAAACAATATTTGGGTCTTCCATAATTTTCTTCATAACTTTTTCAATCGGCATTTTCTCCGTGTAAAAGTCTGTTACTGGAAAACGGTTAAGTATAGCTGCAGAAATCTCTCTGACTTCACTTTCTTCAAGACGAAGCTCAACTTCATCTCCTTTATCTGAGAAAGTAAGATCAAGTCCTGTCCAGAAATCATCTGTTCGATCAATTACTTGATTAAAGTTAAAAACAACACTCTTCTTATGACCGAGAATTTTTTCAAATTTTGAGATTGGACCATCATAAGTTTTCTTGCCTCCGGCAATGAGGACGAGGTGAGGGCACAGGGCCTGAACGTCGGCCATATAATGTGATGTCAGAACAACTGTAAGCTTATTTAGTTCATGATACTCTTTAATGAAGTTTCTTATGTTTTCTTGAGCAATTAGGTCGAGACCAATTGTTGGTTCATCAAGGAAGAGAACTTCGGGGTCGTGAAGAAGCGATGCCATAAGCTCAAGTTTCATTCTTTCGCCAAGCGAGAGTTTTCTTACATGTACATGAAAGAGATCTTTAACATGAAGGAGTTCTCCCATCATATTGATCTTTTCATTGAAACGCTTGTCTGGAATTTCGTAATACTTTTGGAGAAGTTTAAACGAATCAAGAGAAGGGATATCCCACCAAAGCTGAGACTTCTGTCCCATCACGAGTGCGATCTTCTTTCTGAATTCCTTTTCGCGTTTCCAAGGCACATGCCCTGCAATTTCAATCTCCCCTGAGCTTGGAACGATAATTCCGGTTAGCATTTTCATCAGAGTTGTCTTGCCTGCACCGTTAGGGCCTAGCAGTCCGATGACTTCACCTTGGTTAACTTCAAGGTCAAAACTATCAACAGCATTTTTTGAGATTTCATCTCTTTTAAAGAATGCTCCGAATGCGCCTTTAATTCCTGGCTGTTTTTTATAACTTTTAAATGTTTTTGTGAGTTCTTTTGTTCTTATCATCTTGTTAATATATAAAAAGTATCTGATGGCTGGCAAGTTTGACACATGATGACTAAGCTATCTGTGGACAATGGAGTAAGAGGTCTCTATGGAATTTAATTTAAAGAATATATTTTCAGTTACACTAATTTTGTTTTCCGTTATTGATATCATTGGAGCGCTTCCTGTGGTTATCGATTTGAGAAGAAAAAAAGGCGAGATTTATCCTGGTAAGGCTACTATTTATTCCGGTCTTATCATGTTCGCCTTTCTCTTTGTTGGATCAAATATCTTAAAGCTTTTCGGCGTTGATGTTCTATCATTTTCGGCTGCTGGGGCGTTGATTATGTTCTTCCTTGGTCTTGAGATGGTTCTAGGGATAGAGATTTTTAAGGCCCATCCCGATGAGGCCGAAATTAATACGCCATTTGTTCCACTGGTTTTTCCTCTTCTTGCTGGTGCGGGTGTAATGACTACTCTTATTTCTCTCCGTGCGGAGTATGGAAAGTGGGATATTGGTTTTGGGATCGTTATTAATTTGATTATTATTTATGGAGTCTTGAAACTTTCTGGAGTCATTCAAAAATTTCTTGGAAATTCTGGTGCGAGTGTTCTTAGAAAGCTTTTCGGAATTATTCTTCTTGCTATCGCAATAAAGCTATTTAAAAAGAGTTTTGGTTTAGTATAATAATCTTATGAAAAGATTATTTCTTGCCATTGAGATCCCTGAGGATATCAGGGATGATCTCTTAGATTTAAGAATCAATACATTTAATGTTAATTGGACGCCATTTGAGAATATGCATTTGACACTGCAGTTTCTTGGCGATTCTTTCAATGATAATGATGTGGAATCAATTTGTTCAAAATTATCACGAGTAAGAAACAGTGCTTTTGATCTCACTCTTAGTTCTGTGGGATATTTTGGTAGTGAGAATAACCCTCGTGTTCTTTATTGTGGGGTTGAGAAAGAGCAGACCTTACTTGATTTGCAAAAGCAAATTGTCGATTCGCTTCGAAGTTTTGAGTTTGATATGGAAGTGAGAAAGTATATTCCACATGTAACTCTAGGAAGGCCCAAAAAGTTGCCTTATGAAGAAGTTGCAAGATTCCTTCAAAGTTTCTCAATCTTTAGAAGTGAAGTATTTCATGTAGATAAGTATTTACTTATGGAGAGTATTTTAACTCGTCATGGACCTGTGTATAATGTTTTAGAAGAGTTTGAATTATATGAGATGGATGGGTTATGAAAGTATCATTCTACGTTTATGGACGTGTCCAAGCGGTCATGTTTAGAAAGACATTTTGTTATGGGGCCATTGCCAGAAAGTTAGAGGCCGGAGCAACTAATGATCGTCAAAACCGTGAGCGTGTTCTTTGTAGTGTTTGCGGAGATAGTGATAATATTCAACAATTTCTCGAAGAACTTCAAACGCTAGATACTCTTAATTCTTGGGGAGCGAAGGTTTTAAATATCGAAGTTTTGGAGGAGTTTCATGATCTTGAGAAGCATGAAATTACTACGACCAACGTTGATCATAAACCACGTACTCAGGATATAGAATTCTTTCTCTAGTTGATAAAATCAAAAACCTTTGTCGCATTAATTTTCGTGACTTCTTCGCCCTCTGGACAATCTTTCGAATCACACTTCTTGATTGCTTTACAGGTTCCTTGTTTTTGATAGTCGGGACGACCTCTAACTAAGATACCTTCAACCTCATGTGTTTTTTCATTTAAAACTGGTGAACCGGAATTACGATGAAAGGCATCGAGATCAGTTCTAAAGAAGACTTCACTTGTCGAATCAAATACTGTGGCATTGTCGGTAATTTTAAGAGGAATACCCCCAGGTGTTCCAATCATATAAACACCGTCACCAAGCTCAGCGGCCCCTTGTTTACGAAGAGAAAGAGGAGTTACTCCTTCTACTGGACGATCTAGTTCGACAATTGCGTAATCAAGAAGCGAGTTTTTATCATTAATCGTGATATCAATATTTTTACAGCTATATAATTTTACTCCATTAATATGAAAGCGGTCATATGGAGCGTGAGGACCAGTAACATTTTCAATATTATAGTTAAAAGCAAACTTCGTATCGTTACAGTTATATGTTGATCGCATACAATGTCCCGCGGTCATTACTTTCGTTGGGGAGATTAAGAATGCCGTGCAGTTCGACGAAGTCGGCTGACCTTGAAAGGGAACCTCCTTACAGAAGTTATCAAGCATTCCATATTTTCCCCACATAAGCTCATGGGTATTTTCATCAATCTCTTTTATATGGCTACTATATATCATCGCAGCAACGGCTTTTGATTGTTCTTTGATAATTGGATTATGATAGAGGCTCGCTTCAACACGATCATCAGTTCCATAGACACCTTTATTCATAGCAAAAGTACTGAGGGTAAGGGACAATAAGATAAGTAGTTTTAATTTCATGGGGTGGATAATTCCATAGAATGAGATTTCGTGCTAGGGTATTTGAAAAGCTTACATAATTTTTGTAACGTTTATTGGCCCTTTGACACTTATTCGGGTGGAGGTATATATGAGCGAAATCGCAGTTTTTGGTGCAGGATGTTTTTGGGGTGTTGAGGAGAGATTTAGAACTCTCTCTGGAGTGAACTCGACTGAAGTTGGTTACTGTGGGGGTAATCTACCTAATCCGTCTTATAAAGAAGTATGTACTGGGACGACTGATCATGCAGAGGTTGTAAAGATCGATTTTAACCCACGTGATATAACATATCGTGAGCTTCTTGATATTTTCTTTAGAAGTCATAATCCTACGACATTGAATCGGCAGGGGCCAGATGTTGGAACGCAATATCGTTCGGTAGTATTTTATTCTACTGAGGAACAGAAGGTGATTGCAGAGGAAGTATTAAAAGAGCAGCAGGAAAGTGGGAGATTTGATCTTCCGATTGTCACTCAAATTGTCGAATTAAATAATTACTTTGCTGCGGAAGAATATCATCAGAAATACTTATATAAGAAAGGTGTAACGAGCTGTGGACTCTAGGCTACTTGCCTAGAGTGCTGCTTTTGAATTTTCGAGATTTCATATCCATAAGAAGACTTAAGCCTTGAGCATCTTTCTTCTTCTTTTTGAAACTCACTTTGATGTCTTCTTTTTCTTCTTCATCATATTTTTCAATAAAAGGCTTCTTTACAACATCAGCCCTTTCATTTGCGATACTAACTTTTAGGGTTCTCTTATCAATGATTTTCCCATCAAGTGCTGCAATAGCTTTTTTTGCATCTTCAGCTCTTTCCATCTTAATGAAGGCATAACCCTTACTTCTTCCCTTATCATCTTTAATAATATCGATGAACTTGATTCTACCGTAATGAGAGAAGATAGCCTTAAGGCCTTTGTCGTCTCTTTCATAATTTAAATTTCCAACATATAGTGTTGCAGTCATTTTGTAGTTCCTAATTTAATAATGCCATTTTGATGGAAGTTAGCATTGGTTGGAGTAAATAGCTACCTATCTATTACTTCTTACATAGCTCTTGCCAAGCTAGGTGGTCAAAATTCTTCAAATTTATTTATTTATAGTTAAAAATAGACTTTTTTAAGTTATTGAAAATACTTGAGTGTTATATTTTTTTAATTTTTTGATCTCTATAAACGGTTTGGGATTATTATGAACAAATCCCAACAAAAAGATCGGAGGACGTTTTATGAACGCAGAGGGTTTTCAAGATACTTTAATTAATCACTGTAGAGAAGAGATCCAGGATCTTTACTATCAATGCAAACACTATGGTGTATTTGATGCTACTGATTTTAGTGAGAGATTAGACACAATCTGGACTGAAGCAAAAATAAATGGTGTTAATGAGCTAGATTTTAGACGAGTTGTGAAGTCAATACTCCAAGATCACTCTGATACCATCGATTATCCTTTCGCAATTGCTGCGTAATATTTGATCCACTTGCATCAGGTTCAAAATTACGTAACATAGTACTATGAAAAAAATATTTATAGTCCTATCGTTAATAATTCAGATTTCTGGTGCAGCACAAGTGGGTGAAAAGTCACCTGCTCGTCCATCAAAAGAAAAGGTCGAATACTTTTTAGAGATTAGTGGCCTAGATGGATTGAGCGAGAAGGTGAGTGAGTATCTTTATCTTCTTGAGCTAAAGAAAAATAAGAATCTTCTAAAGTCTAAAGTTGAAGTCAAAAAAGTTATTGATAGATATTATTCTAAAAAACAGGTCATGGAGCTCTTAGTAGAGAATTATTCAACAAAGTTTTCAGAAAAAGAAATTAATAAACTAATCGCAATTTTTGAAACAAATGTGATGAAAAAAATGATGGCCAGCCAGGGCACATCAATTAAAGAAGTTCTAAATCTGATTAAGTCAAAAGAAAATACAGAGTTCAAAGCAGAGCTTGGAAGACTTGCAAAGTAACGAGTTGACGTTACTCCAAACAAAATTCCTCTTCTAATTTTCTTATCTCATTTACGATCTTAAGAAATTTAAGACCAAATTTGGTGTAGATATATTCTACCCGTGGTGGAACTTCATCATATTCAATTTTCTCAATAATTTTATACTTCATCAATTTACGAAGTCTTTCGTTTAGCACTTTTGTTGTTAGACCATCAAACTCTCTTGTCATAATGCCAGGTCTATTTATTCCACGATCAAGCATATCGAGAACAGAGAGAGACCATTTACAGCCAACAATATCTTCGATCATAAATTTTATATTTATTTTTTCTTCCATAAATTCCTCAAGATGTACCATTTGGTACCTACGTACCGAATTGTAGGTACTTGTTTTCATTCATTAATATCTGATAATCATGACATCAGCAAGAATAATTCGAAAGGATATTAATGATGAAAGCTAAAGAATTAAAAATTGAGAAATGGCTAAATGTAAACGAAGTATTTGAACTGAATGTTGAATCTAGAAAAATAAAAGTTATTCATGTTTTTCAAATGCTGTGTCCTGGATGTGTTTATCGTGGAATTCCACAAACGATTGAGCTCTTTAATAAGTTCAATGGAACTGAGGTCGCCGTTGTCGGATTACACTCGGTCTTTGAAAATCACCATGTGATGACAGCTGAAGCTTTGGAAGTTTTTATTCATGAATGGCGCTTACCGTTTCCTGTTGGGATTGATTTAAGGCTTGAGGGGCAGTGGATGCCAGAAACAATGAGAACCTATCAGCTACAAGGAACACCGAGTTTAATTATTATTGATCATCTTGGTGAAGTTAAATTGTCTGCATTTGGTCACTTAGATTTAGATAGAGTCGAGAGTCTTATCTCGAGTTTAATAATAAAAATGAAGACCTCTGTTTAGAGGCGAAGGAGAAATTATGTCTAGAGTAAAATTAGTAGAACCAACTTCAATTAATGGTGAGCACGGAGAAGTACTTAAATCAATTAAAGGAGCTTTTGGAACTGTTCCAAATATGTTTAAGGCGATTGGAAATTCTCATGCGGGTCTTGAAAGCATGTGGACTTCTTTTGGGGCCCTTGGAAAAGGAACAATTGGCTCTAAGCTTGGAGAGCAAATTGCTGTCTACGTTGCAGATTTAAACAGATGTGAATACTGTCTTGCTGCTCATACTGTTTTAGGAAAAAATGCTGGAGCAAGCGCTGAAGAAATGTCTGAAGCACAAAGAGGAAAGGCACAAGACTCTAAAACTCAAGCTGCACTAGTATTTACAAAGAAGCTTGTTTTAAATCGCGGAGCCGTAGAAGATAGTGATGTGGAAGCCGTAAGAGATGCTGGCTTTAATGATAGTGAAATTACTGAAATTTTAGCTCATGTGGCTTTAAATATTTTTACTAATTACACAAATGTCGCTTTCAATGTTCCTGTAGACTTTCCGAAAGTGAGTCTTACCTAGTTTTTATTTTTTTAAAAGAGTCTGATGAGCGCGCCTCAGACTCTTTTTGCGAGGATTAATGAATAAATGTAATAGAGATATTATCTTAAGCAATCTAGATCGAATTAAGGAAGGTATCATTCATTCTTGCCAGCGAGTCGGAAGAAATCCATCTGAAATTAATATACTTCCAGTTACTAAAACCCGAAGTTTAGAAGAGGTTTCTTGTCTTCGAGACATTGGTTATCGTGAATTCGGAGAAAATCTTGTTAAGGAAGGGGTTAGGAAATACACTACAAGTGAAAATGGAATATGGATAATGATAGGTCATCTTCAAACGAATAAAGTTAAAGATGTTGTTCGTTTTGCAAAAGAAGTCCATTCTGTTGATAGTATAAAGCTGATTAATGCATTAGAAAAAGAATTGCAGCGATCTAATAAGATTATGCGCGGAATGCTTCAGGTAAATACTTCTGGGGAGACATCAAAATATGGGTTTTCAGAAGCTGAACTTTTTGACAATTTGGATGAAATATCAAAATTAGAGTACTTGAAAATTGATGGAGTGATGACTCTTGCTCTTAATTCGAAAAATGAAGCCGATGTAAGAAAGTGCTTTGAAAAATTAAAAAGCATTCAAACAAAGATTAATAATATGAATGTTCTAGAAAATGAAGTTACACGAATTTCAATGGGGATGAGTGGGGATTACAAAATTGCAATCGAGGAAGGGGCTACTGATCTCAGATTAGGGCAGGCGATCTTTGGACCACGTGAAACACCCGATTCGTTTTATTGGCCGGCCTAGGGTGAAGTAAGGATTAAGTAACTACGCCGTACGGCCTTCAGAAATTTAAGATAACTCTCTTCTTTTGAGCGTACTTTCTTTTCTTGAAGTTGTGCAACTTGTGCGTCTACAGTTGATTCAAAACATATTGGTAGCTTCCCTTCTTTCATAAGAATAAAATCAGCGGCAAGTCTGCCAGTCCTTCCATTACCATCCTTGAAAATGTGTAATGTGGTTAGCCAGAGATATATATGAAAGGCCTTCTCAAAAGTACAAGAGAAGTTTCCTCTTAGGATAAGGTTAGAAAAATCTTGTGTGGCATCTTCAATAAAACTGGCGTCAATATAGCTAATGTCATTACAATATATAGGACCTGACCTAATATTATCTTCATCCCCAATAAGTATCGCATTTATTTTTGAAACTAGATTAATATCTAAATTGCTGTCATTTTGTATTTCTCTACTTATATACTGATTTGCTGCATCCCATTTGTAAAGACTGTCTGTAACCACTTTAGTATTTGTCGTGGAGGCAAAAAGTCTAGCTCTTGCGAGAGTTGACCAGTTTGGTCTTTCACAATGATTAAGCTTTCCCTCAAGAGTTTTGATTTCTTGAATGAGTTTATGAAAGATCTCCCCATGAGTTGTATCAAGGGGAGTTTTTAAAAATGTGAGAATTTCTCTTGAATTCATTACTTTACTTGAATAAAGAATTGGTTCTTGTGCCCATCTTCTCCAAAAAATAAGTCTTGAGCATCATCAATTTTCAAAAATCTATCCTTACCAATCCTACTGATGGTCATGAGCGAATTGTGAAATCCTTGACTACAATTTAACGTCGAATCACAGTTGTATAATTTAAATTTATTTTTTCCAAGTCTGTCCACACGATATGTCATGTCGTCATAGCTCTCATATCCATCTTCGAATACTTGTTTGAATGTAAAAGCATATTCCATTTTTAAATGATCTTCAGTGTGAAGAATGTCTTCATCACGATTGTCGCTAAATTCAAGAACAATTTTATACTTGGCGAATACTTTGTCTGAAGTTTCTCTTGCCGGATCGTATTTCCAGTAATAACCATCAAATGTAGCAGTACTTTCAAAAGTAAAATCAGCAAGCTTTTCAAATTGTTTTCTCACTGCCATCTTTACTTCAGATAGCTCTCGAGCTTGAACATTTACAAGTGGATTCATCATAATCAGCGAAGTTAGTAGAATTTCTTTTTTCATTTAATACCCCCCAGTATTTACACATGTGATTGATAAATACGTCATATTTGTTTATATTCATAATATATAATAATGATGTTTGTTATAATCTTTTGGAATATGGTGTGGGAATGAGAAACGGTATTAATTTTAATCACTTAGAAGTGTTTCTAAGTCTCGCTCGAACATTGAGTTTCTCTGAGACTTCAAAAGAACTTGGAATAGCACAGCCTGTTGTTTCTAAGCAAATCAAAGCATTAGAAGAGCAATTTCAACGCCAGCTCTTTTTTAGGACACGTCAACAAGTGACACTGACAGATGAGGGAAGAGAGCTCCTTGCAAGCTCACGAGCGTTGTATGAGCAGTTATGCTTTAGACTGAATAAGTATCAAAAGAATGATGAGGAAATATCGGGGATCGTTCGAATAGGATGCTTACTGGAAGTTGGAGAGCAGATCTTTACTCCTATTTTCTCTGACCTAAAGAAGAAGTATCCTCAAATTAAGATTCATGTAAAATTTATGTCCACTGATCAAATTTCAGCTGGTGTTAAAAGTGGTGACCTTCATATTGGGATCATGTCTCAAAAAGTAATTCTTGAAAGTATCCGTACGTATCCAATTATTTCCGAAGAGATAATGATGGTAACGGGTAAGAACTCAAAGTTCCAAAAAAAGAATGTTCTTGAACAGCCATTTGTTCTTTACCGTGAAGATGATCCTCTTTTTGAGTTTTATCTGAGACAAGTTTTTCCTAAAACACATAAAAGTAAACTAAATATTGATGTTATGATTAACTCCCATAAATCAATGGCCGAATTTATCATGAAGCATGAAGCAATCGCTATTCTTCCATCTTTAAGTATCAGAGAGCATCTTAAAAGTGGGAAGATAAAAGATGTAGGACCAAAAAGCATTGAAGCAAGTCTTTATATGATTCATCAAGAGCTTGAATATCCTGATGAGTTAGTCCGGGTTGTTTCGGAGTTTTTACTCAAGCAAACTAAGCGAAAGCAAGAGCAATGGAAATAAGATTCAAAAGTATGTCACCCTAAAGGTGTAGATGTGTTAAGAAAAATTGGCTCGCATATAATTTTATTTCTTTTAAAATGTGAGAAAATAAAATCATTTTAAAGGGAGTTTTATATGAAGCTTGGTTTACTTGTGCCTATTCTTGTTGCTACGACAAGTGTCTCTGCTAAGATTACAGATCTTCAATACATGCCGGCTAAAGGTGCATTCTTTTCTAAGACTGAATTCTCTCAAGAACAAGGGGAAATTGAATTATCATATTTTGGTAAGAACGTTTCAAAATCAGAAGTTGATGAGACTAATGTTAATCAAACACTTCTTTATACTTCTACTGATAGTTTAAGTTTCGGAGTTGGGCTCTCGTATAACATTAAAAGTGAGACTGAATCGAAATATGGTCCAGGTTCGACGATCAATGGAACAATACGAAACTATGAAAGTAGTGGTTTAAGAGATATCGAGTTGGTGTTAAAAAAGAGGCTACGCTCTGAAGAAACAATCGTTGATCTCTCTGGTGTTTATTCACCAAAAACTGGAGATGCTGAATCTGCTTCGACCTCAAAAAAAGGAAATGCATTTGATGGGGGTTCTAGTGTTGGAGCAACTTTGGAAATTGGTGGTTCAAGAGGGCATATTCAGTATAGTGGTAGTCTTTCTATTATTCACGATACAGAACGTGAGGTTAGGGATCTTTCTAATAATACGATGACAAAGTATAAGAGTACTACAAATGTGGTAGTCGGAGCAGAGATAAAAGTTCAAACATCAGAAATTTTCTTCCTAAAGGGGTCTCTTGGAGTAGCAAGCTTAGATGATCAAAATTATAGAGAAGCAGGAGATACTACTGATACAGTCATTGAAAGAACCATTGGAGTTGTTGGGGGAGCTGCTGCTCAGTATAAATTAAGTGAATCTAGTGTCGTTGATGTTGGGTTATTCCGATCAATTAGTGATTATAATGTTTATGAAGGTTCGACTTCTATATTTGGAGATTATGAATCAACTGTATTCAATATAGGATTTTCGATAGAAATATAACTTCTATAGAGGCCCTGTTATAGATAGGGCCATTTCTTAAAATAATATTTTTTATATGCAATTGTCATAAGAATTAAGCAAACAATTTCTAAACTGACAAAGTAGCGTGGGATTAGTGCAACTTTCGACCAAGATATTCTGAGAAATCCAATGCTTCCTTAAGATTTGGATATTTATCGAAACATTTTTTTGCACGTGGATCTTTAAAGAAGAAATCTTTGGAGACAGGGCTATGTTCAATTACTGTACTGTATACACGTTCCCATCTTATTTTTTGAGCTTCTTCTTCCTGTAAGTTTATATTTGGATAGGCAACATAGCCCGTTTTATCTGCATCAGGATGGTTAGGTTGATAAATTAGTATAGGACTTTCTTGGCTGCTTACAATTTGGCAAAAGCCATTTTTACAATCCTTTGCAATCTTCCTTTTATAGAATCCACCTTCAGGGGTTCTTGTGGTTTTAACATTAGCAATATTCGATGATATAACTTCGATTTTTTGGTAAAGAATATTTAAATCTTGGCAATGTTGTTCAACTTGTTGATCAGTGACCTTTGATTCCTGAGTGCAGCTAATAAATATAAGAAGGAAAAGGATAATTTTCATCATTCTTGTTCTGGGTGCTTCTGTATATTTGCAAACTTAGGAATTAGTGCCACAGCAATAAGAATAATTACTGCACCAATACCTCCTTTAACTCCAATCTTTTCGTCAAAGAAGAAATAGCCAAAAATGCTTGCAAAGATCGACTCACTCAAAAATACAAGTCCCACAATGTGCGGAGGAGTTTTCTTTTGAGCATAGATTTGAAGTGAGAATGCTATTAGTGATGAGAATATTGAAAGGATAATGAATCCATAAAGACTCGATGGAAAAATTAGTGCCTTCGCATTTATAAGTGGAGCAAGACTCACTGGCCCTTCAAAAACAAGAGCGATTACTACGGAAATAAATCCAATCATCGTACATTGAAGGAAGTTGAAATTTATTGTGTCATATTTTTCAGCGTAGATATCCGTGAGGATAATATGTCCAGAAAAGAAAATAGCGCAAAGAACGATATAGAAATCTCCCATGTTGAAACCATCTAGTTTTAAGTCACACATGAGAAAAATTCCAAACATTGCAAGGGCGAGTAGCGCCCAAAATGTTTTACGAAGTTTTTGCTTAAAAATAATCACTGAAATAATTGGCGTGAAGACAGCGTAGAAGACAGTTAAGAAACCGGCCTTTGCCATTGTCGTCATTGAGATACCAATTGTCTGAGTAATCATTGCTCCAGTGAGAAAAAGGGAGCAAAAGAAAGCTCCTTTAAATTCTTTGAAGCCTCGACGATAGGCGAGGATAGGAATTGCTATTAGGGCCGCGAATAAATAGCGAAGCCCCTGTGACCAGAGAGGAGAGTAGTCAATGAAAGTAAATCTCGTCCCCGCGAAACCAAGCCCCCAAATAAGACAAGCAAATGAGAGTAATAGAATCCCTGCCATAACTTAGAAGTGCCAAGGAAAGTTAGAGTAATCCTGATCGCGCTTTTCAAGGAATGCATCGCGACCTTCTTGTGCCTCTGCAGTACCATAAGCAAGTCTTGTTGCTTCACCTGCAAATAATTGCTGACCAACAAGCCCATCATCAAGAAGGTTAAATCCAAACTTAAGCATTCTCATGGCCGTTGGTGATTTTGAATTCATTTCTTTTGCCCACTCTAGGGAAACTTTTTCAAGGTCTTTATGAGGAACAACTTTATTGATCATTCCCATTTCAAATGCTTCTTGTGCTGTATAGTTAAAACCACAGAAGAAAATTTCTCTTGCGCGCTTTTGTCCACATTGACGTGCAAGGTATGCTGAACCATAGCCAGAATCAAATGAAGCTACATCTGGATCTGTTTGTTTAAAGATTGCGTGTTCTTCAGAAGCGATTGTTAAGTCACATACAACATGAAGAGAGTGACCACCACCAACTGCCCAACCTGGAACAACGGCAACAACAACTTTTGGCATAAAACGAATGAGTCTTTGAACTTCTAAGATGTGAAGGCGACCAAGTTTTGCTGGGTCAGGTGTACCTTCACCATCGACATACTTATATCCGTCTTTTCCTCTAATTCTTTGATCTCCACCTGAACAGAATGCCCATCCACCATCTTTTGGAGAAGGACCGTTACCAGTGATTAGAACAACACCAACTGATGACCACATACGAGCGTGATCAAGGGCGCGATAAAGTTCGTCAACTGTTTGTGGTCTAAACGCATTTCTAACTTCTGGTCTATTGAATGCAATTCTTACTGTCCCTTGGTCTTTGGCCTTGTGGTAAGTAATATCCTCAAAGTTAAACCCTTCAACTTCATCCCATAAACTAGCGTCAAAAATATCTGAAACCATATCTCTCTCCTTCGAACTTTTTTTTTCGGATATTAGTCTTTTCACGGTGCACCGTCAATTCTAAGTGGTGCGAGCGCGGTGTGTTATTTGGACCTTTAACAAGCATTCTGCTAATATTTCCGCCATGGATGTAAATAAGAAAATATTCAGCTTGTTTGGGGAGAATAAGATCAGCTACGATCTCTTCGTCCACGAGAGCGCGTCTACTTGCGAGAGTGCCTCAGCCAAGCGAGGCCTAGATCTCAGTGTTGGTGCGAAGTCTATTCTATTCAAAGGGAAAAGTGGATTTTGTGTATTCTCCATTCGTGCTCATCTTGAAGTCTCATCTCAGAAGGTGAGGAAAGTTCTGGGCTCAAATAAACTTCGTTTTGCCACACACGATGAACTAAAGGAAATCTGTCATGTGGTGAAAGGGGCACTTCCTCCACTGGCGGGCCCGCTTTTTGGACTTCCTCACTATGCGGATAAGTCTTTGACCACTGGAGACAAAATCGTTTTTAATGCTGGAATCTTGACTGAGTCCGTAGTAATTTCAACGCAAGACTTTTTGCGTTTAGCAAATCCTATTATTTGTGAGTTTAGTGATGACTAATATCCTTTCAGTAAAAAATATTTGCCATAATTTTGATCACAAATCTTTGGCCCAATTAATCGATATCTCTTTTGATCTTAAAAAGGCTGAAGTCCTATCAATAATTGGTCCTTCGGGAACTGGAAAAACAACACTTTTAAATATTATCCGTGAAGTTTTAAATCCTGATAAAGGAGAGGTTGTCTTTGCTGGAAAGAGTAATGAGATTTCTTACGTTCCACAAATTTCTAGTCTTGATGAATCTAAAACAGTTATCGAAAATATTATGGCCGGAGCCAAGGGGATTCTTGATGATGACGTGGCCCGCGATAGAGCGCGCGACATGATTGAGATTTTTGCACTTGAATACAAAGATGCAAAACTACCAAGTGATTTGTCGGCCGGCCAAAGACAGCGTGTCGAATTTGCGAAGGCCATGGTGAGATCACCAAAACTAATTCTTCTTGATGAGCCATTTAGTAATCTCGATGAATTTTTAAAAGATGATGTCATTTCAGAAGTCTTCCCAATTTTTAAAGAGAATGGAATCGCTGTTATTTTTGTTTCACATAATATTGAAGAGGCTTTCTCTGTGAGTGATAAGACTATGGTCTTGGCCCATGGAAAAGTGC
Organism: Bacteriovorax sp. Seq25_V; assembly: GCF_000447795.1. Taxonomy (NCBI): domain Bacteria; kingdom Pseudomonadati; phylum Bdellovibrionota; class Bacteriovoracia; order Bacteriovoracales; family Bacteriovoracaceae; genus Bacteriovorax; species Bacteriovorax sp. Seq25_V. Next base: position 400,479 of record NZ_AUNI01000015.1, read on the forward strand.
AACAACTTGATAACCCATTTAATATTTATGAAAGGCCTTCCAATGTATTTGTAGCCCGCTTTACGGGAAAAATAAATCTTCTGGCTTCAAATGTGATTGAAGTAAGTGGAGATAAAGTAAAACTTAAAAATATTTTTGGAGAATTTCACGCGGCCACGACTTTGTGGTTAGAAGGCAAGAAGTTTGTCTACCTTGCGATTCGTCCAGAGGAAGTCGCGCTATCAAATGATGAGCATTCAATTGCAGGAAAAATTAAGAGAATCGAATATCGTGGTAGCACTCAGCTTCTCTACGTCCAGGCATTAGATAAGAATAAGTTTCTCATCACAAGACCAGGACGTGAAAAATTTCAAATTGATCAACGAGTAAGATTTGTTATCAATTCTGAAAGTTCATTTTTATTGCCTATCTAAATTAGTGGAGTCTCGATCCATTAGGGACTTCATGATCCAGATTGAAGAGAACAACATTTTGGGCCTCATCTGAAAAACCAAGTAGTAAAACTTCTGACATGAACTTTCCAATTTGTCTTTTTGGAAAGTTTACAACTGCCGCAACTTTCTTGCCCATCAGATCTTCTTTAGAATATAGCGATGTAATTTGTGCAGAGGTTTTCTTAATTCCTAAAGTCTCTCCAAAATCAATTTGAAGCTTGTAGCTTGGCTTTCTTGCCTCTGGAAAATCTTCCACCTCAATAACTTGTCCAATTCTAATATCAACTTTTAGAAAATCGTTAAATTCAATTTCATCACAGGCCGGTGCCGTGTGCTCAAAATTCATATGCATATATAATTCCTTTTAAAATGAGTTCCAAATATAATTACTAACAATCCCGTGGTACTCGTTTCTTCTTCTCGCTAGAAACATCTCAATTTTCTCATGCTCCATTTCTTCAGTACGTAAAATTTCCAGAACCTGGCGTTGAACATATTCGTTAACGATATGATCAGGAAGTCGACCCCAGCCAAGACCTTCCATAATCAGCTTCATTTTTGTTCCAAGATCATCAACGTACCACTTCTTCGACCCCTTAACGACACCAAAAGAACTTTCATCAGGTAAAGTACTTCGAACTACAATTTGAGGGTAATTCGAGAGAACTTCTTTCGTTGGCTTAAGTCCTTTTTGTACAATAGGATGAGTCGAAGCAATGACGAGAGGCATTTCAACTTCTCCAACTTTTTTATACTCAAGATCAACCTTATTTGTTATTCCTGCAAGAAGAGAAATATCGACATCTCCAGCGAGTAAAAATTTTTCTCCGCTTAAAACTTCTGTGGTGAACACGACTTCAGTATTTAAAAAGTTTTCTTCAATTTTTCTAAGTGTACTTGTGAATTCAGAAAGAGGGAAAATCGCTGACATTGATAAACGAATTTTTAGCTCTTGATTACTCGATAAAGTTTTAGCAAAAGTAGTTAATTCCTCAAAAGATTTTAAAACCGGAGAGGCTTTCTCAAGAAGTTGTAGACCATAATTCGTCAGTTTTGGTCGATACTCACTTCTATCAATTAAAAGCAGGCCTAGCTCATCCTCGAGGTTTTGGATAGCGTAGGAGAGGGCTGACTTCGCCTTAAAGAGTTTTTCAGAGGCCTTTGAAAAACTACCCTCCTCTTTAATGATTTTAAGTACTTGTAATTGATCCAAGTTCACAATTAAGCCACCTTGTTCGATAATTAGAACGTCTTGAGTGAAATTATAGTGTTTTATTAGAACGAGATCAAGGTTAATATCGATACAACAAACAGATTGAATATAATTTCTCAGGAGGAAATATGAAGCATTTAATTTTATCAGCAGTACTTTTTGGTTTATCAAACATGGCTTTTGCGGACAAATCTTTCAGTGTCGATACTTCAGCAAGTAAGCTTGAGTGGACAGGAAAGAAAGTTACTGGACAACACGTAGGAACAATTGACTTTAAGTCTGGAACTGTTGTGTTAGACGATAATGGTGTTTTAAAAGCTGCAAACTTTGTTGCTGATATGACAACTATTAGTGCAACAGATCTTGAAGGTGAGTGGAAAGGTAAACTTGATGGTCACTTAAAAAATGATGACTTTTTTGCAACAGATAAGAACCCTGAAGCAAAAATGAGTCTTAAAAAAATCATTTCTAAAAAAGGTGATAAGTACGAAGTTGAAGCTGATCTAACTGTTAAAGGAATTACTAGCCCAGTTAAATTTAACGTGGATCTTTCAAATAAAGCGAAGCCAGTACTTGCAGGGAACCTAACTTTTGATAGAACTAAATTCAATGTAAAGTATAACTCTGGGTCATTCTTTGAAGGTCTTGGGGATAAGATGATTTACAACGATGTTGATTTAAAATTTTCTGTTAAAACAAAATAATAGAAAGGGCCTCGAAAGAGGCCTTTATTATTTAAGGGATAGAGTTATGAAAATTAGAAGATCAAATGAAAGAGGAACATTCAATATTGATTGGCTACAAGCAAAGTACACCTTTTCTTTTGCTAATTACTACGATCCTCGTCATATGGGTTTTAGAAGTTTAAGAGTTATCAATAATGATATCATTGCTCCTGAAGGAGGGTTTCCTACACACTCACATCGTGACATGGAAATCATCACTTTTATTATTCGTGGTGAGCTTGCTCACAAAGATTCGATGGGAAATGCCGCGACAATCACTCCTGGAATGATTCAGATTATGTCGGCAGGATCTGGTGTTTCACATTCTGAATTTAATCCCAGCAGTGAGAATGATACTGAGCTTTTTCAAATCTGGGTTGAATCAAAAGAGAGAGGAACTGAACCAAGCTATAGTGAATTTCGTTTTGAAGATCGCCTCGAAGAAAATAAGCTTAACTTAATCGTGTCTAATAATAAGCATGATGAAGTAGGGTATGTGAATCAGGATATTAGAATTTATTATTTTGATTTGAAAGATAAGAATTTTAATCTTGATGCTGACAAGGCCTATTGGCTGCAAATGATCGAAGGCGAAGCAACTATTGGTGGCGAATCAATTTCTCATCGTGATGGAATTAGCTTAGAGCATGAGAATGCACAGGTACAAGTTAAGTCTGCAAAGGGATTACTCTTTGAGTTTTAAGTTAGAATTAAACTCACCATTTAGTGCAAAAGCTATTGAGGATATTTATCGAGATCAAGAGGTTTTAATTAGTGCCATGCCAGATGCTAATTTTCCTTTTGATCACGATCAGTGGAGTTCGTGGTTTTTTGATGAAGAGAAGTCTTTGAGATACTCGTTCATTTTAAATGAAGGTGAGAGCGCAGTGGCCCATTGTGCGGTTTTAAAATACAAGGAAGCTCCTGGGCTCGCTTATATTTGTTTTGTCGCAGTAGCTAAGAATCAGCAGGGAAGAGGTCTTTCAAGGGTCTTACTTAACCAGGTTCACAATTATCTTTGGCAGAATTTAAAAATTTCAGAAATCTATTTACTAGTTGATAGTAAGAACGTAAAAGCAAATAACTTATATAATTCAATGGGTTACAAGTATATCGACGGTTCCTCTCGCAAAAGATTAAAAAGACGTATAGTAGACTAAAGTTGTCAGAAAAAGCGTCGAAGAGGAAAACGTAAGTTTCAAGTATTGACATCAATCATTTTGAACTTATCTTGTGACTATTAAAAAAAGGAGTTTGTATTGAAGGCGGTAAAATTATCAAACGTATTCTTTAGCAAAGATAAAGTTCTCTACCCTCTAAAAAAAGATGTTTTAAAATATCAAATTAATTATCCAAAACACAAAGTGGATGACAAGCAGATAGAGAAAGAGACGAAAGAATCAAAATCAAAAAAATAACGATCGTATTAAACTGCCTAACAGCAATTGTTGGGCAGTGTCTTTTAAAATAATTTCAAAAGCAAATCTAAAGTAAATAAGCGATAATTTAAAAGTGACTATAAGTAAATTTTTAGTGAACCTATAAATTTTGGAGATCCCGTGAGTTATATCTATCATCTTAAGCCTATTCCTTTTGAGGGAACTACTCTGGTTCCTCTAAACCAGATGGATAGGGACAGTGAGCTGTATAAGAATCATGCTAAAAAGTATATCGGTCGTGAAAAATTAATGGATGTGATTATTCCAAAATTAAACTGCAAGTGGAATGATGTTGTTCAGTTTTCGTCCATTGATCCGCAGGTCATCGTTGATCACTTAAGAGAGATAGAAGAAGACTTTAAACTGATGAGACTGGAGTATTTTAAAATACATATCAGTCAGATTCTTGGAAAGTATGAATCAGTTGTGTTTGATAGAAATAAGAAACAGCAAAATGGTGACTTCACTGTTCATGAAAGTGATGTTGTCACATTATGCGAATCTTATGAAGAAATTAAAAATCTCCCAAATGAAACAATAGAGTTTTGGAATAATGTAAAGAAAGAGGGTGGAAAGTATCTGTGGTTTGCCTATATTCCCCATATCCTAGTGAAGGGAATAATCGATACGAAAGATTTTCAGGTTTGTACTATAAGATAGAAAGGGCAATACAGAAGCAGTTATCTTAGTTTATTTAATGGTAAACTTAGATTTGGTTCCAGTATTTTACCTCTGCGATTTTTAGTGACCTGGAATTATCTCCAATGATCTAGTATGATTGTATTATTGATAATAATGATGAAACCTAGAGGGAGAGTATGAGTGTAGAAACTTCATTCGCAAGAATCGAAACTGAAATTTCTGACTATAGAAGTTCTTCTAAAAAGAAAGAACAAGATATGTTTGGAAAGCTAGTGAAAAACCTATCTGAAGATAGAATGGAAATTGAACTTCTTACTTTTAAAGGGATTATTAACTGTACTTCCAAGATTAGTGGCTCAGATAAATTAGATATTATAACTATTTTGAATGATGAAAATGAAACGGTTATGAGTGAAACTAGAGCGTTGAATACAGAATATAAAGAATCTGTGAGTAAAAGGGGGATTCCTGAAAATGGAGTAATCATAGATGCAGTTCAGGTTGAAATTGATGATAGAACCATGTCCTTAAAAATTGTTAAAGAGGAAAAGAGTGGTAATATTATGGCGGTCGTAAAAGAGATTCATATCCCAATTTCAGAAGAACAATACTTAGAGCAAAAGAAGAAGTTCTTGTAGCATTCTGTGGTTTTTGTGACTTTTATGTAAATGAAATTATATACTTAAGTATATAATCAATACCTCCACCATTTCTTTTACACATTACAAAGGACTAGTTAAAATTTCGTGTAGTTTGAGAATAATAAATATCTCTAGGAAAGAGTATTAAAATGCATAATAAGAATAATACGATAGTGTTTAACATGGGCTCATTACACGGGCATATGTTAGAGCATCCACAATATAATCTTAATACCTTTGTTAGTATCATTCTTTCTTTTAAGGCCGACGTCATTTTTACTGAAGTTAGATCTGAGTTTCCTGGTGCAATTGAAGGATCTATTGATGGTGGAATAGAGCAGTCAATTATTTATGCTATAGCTGAGCATCAAGAAATTGAGGTTGTCGCGATTGACTGGTTTAATGATGAGCACATTCAAAAAAGTAAGGAAGAGAGTGAGAGGGCTAGTTCAGATCTTGAAATGAAGAAGAGAATAGAACCTTTATTTTCTCTGTATGTAGATAAGTTTAAATCAACAAGTTTTAAAGAGCTTAATGATGATGAAGTACAAAATTTAGTGCGTTCTATTTATGATGGTTATGACCAATTGGGGTATAAACAATCGCGTATTCGAAATGAAAATATTTGTGCTAACTTCAAACTTAAGATCAAAGAGTATGAGGGGAAGCGAGTTCTTGTTATCTTTGGTCTAGACCATAAGTATTTTTTGGATGACTGTGCGAAAAAATTGTCTTTAAGTATTGTTGATGTTGAGGATATGGTTGTAGATAATCATAAAATTGATCCAGAAATCGTTAAACTGAGTCTACGAAATATTCTAGAAAGCAAATCAACTTTAGAAGAAAGACTTCGAAATGATTACTACGAGAAATCCTATGCCGATAGATTATCTACAAAGATTAAATCTTTTGATAAGTGGTATGAAGCCGTAGCAAAGCTATAAATGATTACTAATGAGTTTTTTATTTGAAAGAAAAACAGTATCATTGTATGAAGTTATAAAATTACTGGAGACTTAAAATGAAAGAACGAAGAACAAATGTTTTTGCATTAATATTTTCAATCGTATTAAGTCTCGGTGGTTTGGCAGAAGCTAAGGACGTTTTATCCGGGTGTCCGAACAAGGCCTTGGGAGAAACATCTGAGGATTGCCCATGGGCCAGCATTAGTCGCTTTCTTGATCAAGTAGCATCTGAGGGAAAAAATCTTGAAGACACACTTAGAGCGAAGGCACCAGCACTAGTTGAGCAAATTGAAATCGACTCTCGAAATGAAGTATTAAAATCTCTTTGGGGTAGGGCCTTAAATTTTGATCAGTCGGCAAAAGGACAAATTGTCTCTCCTGCTGTCGTCGATATATTGACCAAACTATCTAAAACACCAAAGCGCGATGGGATCGTTGTACATGCTGGTATTCAGCATACATATTCTTATTTATTTAGTAATTTGAAAACGGCCTATGGTTATAAACGCGCCCGCTGGGTTCGACCAGATGTTGAAGTCGGTTTTAATCTCCCTTTGGGAACACTTCTTCCAAATAGCGTTTCGGAGTCGAGTGGAACTTTATTTGCGAATGTCACATATTTCGTAGGGCAATTTGCATATAGGGGTCACGCTAGTGAGCTTTTAGCGCTTCAATCATCAAGCAAAACAGTTGCGCGCTCTCTGTTAGAAATGGATTTCAAAAAGTTTGAACATACTCGTTTGACAGAACAGGCCGGTAATATTGAAATTCAAACTGATTTTATTAAATTTAAGAAAACGGTTCCTGGTTCAACAAACTCTTATCTTCTTGTCTATTCAGTTTCTTCCCCTTTCTATGGTAATTCTAAACGCCTAATTACTGCATTTCCAGTCGATGCTAAGTTTATGGCGCGTATGACTGAGTCTTCGAATTTAGGGGAGAGTAAACCTATCCAGTCGCGATACAATGCCTACATTCCTGAGCTGATCAATAATCAGGTGGTCGGTAAGCGCACAGTGAGTATTATTCAAAGATAGTTTCTTTATAAGAAACTCTTCACCGCCTCAGTGCAATTAACTACTGGTGCAATATTTAAGCGCTCACGGTTAATCCAGGCCTTGGCGTAGTTCGTGACAAAATCATGCGCTACAAGTTTTTTGTAAGTTTCAAGAGGAGTATTGATATCACTACTTGTAATAATACTTTGAATCTTCATCTCTAAATTCCAGTCAATCTTCATTCCTAGTGAATCTTTAAAACTTAAAAGAGCTACAAGGTCTTCAATGCTATTTGAATGCTCCAAATAATTCTTTATGAGATAGTTATAATCACCATGACTTGCAAGAAGATAATCAGGCAATTCGTCTGGAATATCCATCTTTATTAAACGATCAATTATTTTAAGTGTTAAATTATTTGAATATCCTTGAGGTGGATTTTCAATAGCTCTTAAGAAGTCTTCATCGCTAAGCCTTTCTAAATTTCTTAAAAAAATCTTCTCTTCTTTTAAAATATACTCGCGTCGATTAGTCATCTTGGATTCGATTAAGCTAAATAGCTCTTTAAATTCTGAACTTTCTTGATAAATTTTTCCATGTTTTTCTAAGTGATATTTTACCATCTCCACAGAGAAGGGGAGGTCATCATTGATTTTTTTAAATAGTTCATGGGGGTGTGTCCAGTCAATCAATATCCAGCGTTGATCACTACGAGAATACACTAATTGGTTGAGATGAAAGTCTTTAACTTTTTTAAATGGGGCCATTGTTTCAAAAAAATCAGCCAGACGATCAAGAGCATTTTTAAAATCAGAGGCATTAATATGTCCTTCGTTTAAAATAAACGCCTCAAGATCAAAGGAGTCTTCTAGATTTAGTTTCTCAACAAGAAGATAATTTTCTTTTGCATACCGATTGATTTTAGGAATTGATACTCCTTGGGTTTCCAGGGCTGCATGTCCAAGATAGAAAGCATCAATATAATTTGAAAATTTTGAAAAGGTATTGAAGTTTCCGTGTCCCTTAGGAACTCTTAGTGCATAGACATTCTCTCCAGACTTTACTTCATGAATTGTCGTTGTATTTCCAGCTCCTAACTTTCGCACAAACTCAACTTCATTGCCATGGGAAAGCTCAATAGTGTGACCCGATTTCAAATTCTTTCCCTGAGTTTCGACGAGTTCCTGAAGCCCAATATCGGCCGCAAAGATACTTAAGCTCAGGCAGAGCCAAAGAAAGATGTTGAAAGTGAGCTTGAAGATCATAGGGGATAAAAAGCAACATAGGTGCCAAGAAAGTCTCTCTATGTTGCTGATTTTATGAGTATCTAGTGTCAGTTTTTTGCGTATTGAAGAAAGTTTAGACGCTCACTTACTTCTTAAGTCTTGATGAAGCTTAACCGATAAATTTTCTATGTTTTGGATTTTCTTTTCTTCATTTCTTTTCATGATCACAGTTCAGGCCCAAGATTATCAATCGAGTCAGTTTGTTCGAGATAAGGGGTGCTATGATGGGTATTGTCTTGCAAATAATTTGTCTGATGTTTTAAAGCTTTACGGTGATGTCGAAAATGCCATCCAACAAAAGTCTCTCATTGATAATGAAAGGTTTTTAGAATCGATCAGGTCAAAATCAATTTCTTCATCTGAATTAATAGAAAAAGCTGACCCATTTTTTGAGTATATATTTCATTTGAAAAACTTTGAGCCTGGAACCTTTGATTCTGAATTTCAAGAGATACTAAGGTCTTGTCATGTTGATCAAGCTCGTAAAAGTAACGTGGCCATTGTAAATGAGAGACATATACTGATCGCGAAAACACTCTGTATGAAAGAAAATTTTCAATTTAACATTCTTGAATTAGAGAATAATTGTGATCATGTGTTAAAAGACACATTTGAACTTATTGATCTGACTTCTGAATATCCAGGAAGCTTTTCACAAGTGTATGTTAATAATCTCTTAGAAGATAAGAAATTTGATAATTATATAGTTGAGTTTAATAAAGAGATTGAAAAAATACTTGGAAAAAATTGGAAATCTCAAATTCAAGAACTAGATAGAACAAGGCCAGAATTACTACCTGAGAAAATTAGAAACTTAGATTTAGGTGCTCTTGCAATTAAAGTTACTGGAAGTAATGAAATGGCAATTCGACTCGTCCAAGTACTTATATCTGATCCTGGAGCAAGAGTTATTAAAGAAAAATTTCGAGAGAAGCTTAGAAGAGATGATCTTGAAAGATTTAAAAAAATTCGAAATGAATTAAGCGATGATAATATCAATTCTCTAATAGAGCTTAGTGGATTAACAAAAAATGTTTTTGGGATGGACTTTAAGCGTAATTGGTCCAATCGAAACTATAAGGCAATTGCGGGAGTGACCCTTGGGTATGAACTTGGTAAGAGAGGACATTCTAAAGAACTTTCAACATGGGCGTCGCAGTTTATAGGCGAAGCCTATAAAATTAAGAGTCATATTCTTCCTGCGATGAGTAGTGGTAAGAGTATTAAAGGTGATCATCCATATTTCGTAATTGATTCTGCTGCTCATTATACTGGTGCAGAACTTGGTCATCAGGTATCACAAGGAAAAGGATTCTCTAAGCAAGAGATGGAAAGTGCAATTAAAATTGGAACTGACAGGTCTGAAGGCCATTGGAAGCAGATAGAGAAGCTAAAATACTTTCTCGACTAGTTAAGACGATATGAATTCAGATTTCATCCACTTCGAACAACTACTTAATACTAAGCTTCTTATCCGCTTTGATCTCAAACTTCATTTCATTATTTCTTCCCGGAGCAAGAAGAATAATTTTTGAAGCCACTAGTTGTAGACCATCTTCGTGTGAGTTAAATGAACCGTAGCGAGGGTCTCCCATAATGGCGTGTCCGATATGATCAAAATGAATTCTTAGTTGGTGCTTCTTACCAGTAATTAATAGGGCCTCAACAAGAGTTTGCCCGTTCTTTCTTTCAAGAACTTTGTACTCCGTAACAGCTTCCTTTCCATCAATATCAAAACGAATTTCCCCTGAGTCTTTTTCAAGTTCGCCTTTAAGGACTGCTTGATAGTACTTATGAACTTTCCTCTCTCTTATTTGTTCACTAAAGTAGCGAGCAATTTTCTTATTATAAGCAATGATCATAAGTCCTGACGTTTCTCTATCAAGGCGGTGAACAAGCAGACCTGGACGATTAATCTTCTTTTCCACAAGTCTTAAAATCGAATACTGATCACCATACTTTGTTCCCTGTGAAAGAAGTCCGGCCGGCTTATACCAAATTCCCCAGTTATGAGTGTCGTGAATACACTCAACTAATTCCATATCAAATGGTTTAATATTTGGATCGTGATAAACACGAACTCTTGTTCCTGCTTCGAGATCACCCTTGATTTTTCGAAATCGATTCTCTCCCTTTTCATCCACAACCCAAACGGCCCCGGCATTGAAAAGTTTTTTAATCACCATTTTTGAAAGTTTTGTATTTTCTGCAAGAAATTCTAGTGCTGGAGTTTTTTCATTTACTGCATAAGAGTAAATCTTTTTTTTGTGTTCAACTGCTTGATTCATTTATATTCCTTAAAAAACTTATATTGTTCATATAGTGCAACAGCAACGAGTAGGTGCCATATGCTATGTCCATGTGTGTAGATATTATTGTAGCAAAACACTTTTTGACGATCTAAAATAAAGCAAGCTCCACCTAAAATGATAAGTAAAACAGCACGAAAGAAGCGGACAATATTTTTCCTTGTTGGTCTATGTTGATTGAGCTTAAATCCAATTGCGATTACTGCGGGTATAAAATATCCCGCAAAAACACCAACTGGATTGTGAGGGAAAAAGTATATCCCTAGAGTCGAAAGTATTGTGAGTCCAATCAATGTAAGGAAGAAAGTTAAATTCGATTTTTTTTTGAAATAGAGATAGCTTAAGGTCCATGAAATAATGGCAAAGATTGAACCAAAATCAAAAAAATTTGAAATAAGTATAAATGAGCTATGTAAAAAAATACTAGAAAAACCTAAGACTATAAAAAGTCCAAGCAATACTCGTAAATGAAAATCTTTCTCTGAACGAATATAGAAGAGTCCAAGTATGATGAAAGGCAAGCTCGTCAGAACGGCTATTGGTTGTAGTATTAGATGCTCAAATCTCATCGGTTCACAATTACAGTTTTGTGGAAAGCACTTGAGACGTTCGAAATCATTCCAATTCACGAGCGAAGACCCTTGTAATGGGGACAACCCGCACAGCCACTTTGGCAGCAAGAATCAAAGTCATCTTCTTCATGAGAGTTAAACGCAAGAGATTTTGGTTTTAATACATTCTCATAACCACTGAGTTCTACAGATTCATAAAGCTCTGGAGCCTCAGCGGGAGATGGTAGTGTTTCAAGCATGAGGCCTAATTTATATGAGTGGGCCTCGTTCTGATTATCACAAAATAAATAGTATTTTCCGCCACTTACGCTAAGAAGCAGACAATTTTCTTTATCATGTAGATCAATAAGTTTATATTCAGTCATAAGGACACTTCTTAGCACAAAATGCTGTTTTTTATAAGGAAATATCGATGTTTTATAACTTTCCTGTAAATTATATTGAGCCTGTTTTTAGGCCGCCATCAGAAGGAAAGAGCTTTCTTTTGCAGGTCACTATTGGTTGCTCAAACAACCGTTGCACCTACTGTAACATGTATCGCTCTAAATCTTATTCAGAACGCACTAAAGAGGAAATTTCTTCAGACATCAAGAAGGCTTCTGCCTATTTTCAAAAAGTTGGCTACCTTCCAGAGAAGGCCTTTCTCTGTGACGGTGATGCCCTCGGTGCAAGTTTTGAACTTCTATGCTTTACCCTTGATGAAATTAAGCGCGAAATGCCATTTATTAAGAAGGTTGGCGTCTACGCGACAGCACAGAATATGATCGAAAAGACCTATGAGGAGCTTGTTACACTTCGCCAAAAAGGCCTAGGGATCGCTTATCTTGGAATGGAGTCGGGTTGTGATAAGGTTTTACACCTTATCGTCAAGGGTAACAACCAAGAGGAAATGATCACAGGGAGTCAGAAGTTAATGGATAGTGGTATTGAACTTTCCGTGATCTGTATGCTTGGAGTGGGAGGCGAGAAATTCACTGAAAGTCATATTGCGGAAACGGCGAAGGCCCTAAGCCTCATTTCTCCTCAATATCTTTCATTCCTCACAACAATGGCCGTTGATGGCACTCCTTACGCACGCATGGTGAAGCAGGGCTTTAAAATGCTAACGACGAAGAAATTGCTTTTTGAGATGAAGGAAATCTTAAGACTTGCTCGCTTTAACAAAAATGTTTTATTTAGAACTAACCACGTTTCAAATATGTATCCTGTTGGTGGGACATTACCTCACGACCAAAACGCGATAGTCGATCAGGTCGAGAAATGGTACACTAGTACACCAGAGGGGACATATCCTCCGAAACCATCACATATGTAGAGATATTTTATGACTCAAAATGAATTTTATATTTATAGTGCTATTCTTGTTGTTATTATTTTCGCTCTTTCAATCGCTGTCAGCTTTTACTACGTAAAACTTCAAAAAATTAAGAAGGTGAGAGATGAGTACGTTAAAGAGCTACAAAAAAATGAACAAGAAAGACATGACTATATCTTTGATAGTATTCGCACAATTTGCATGGCGTATACCCAAGATCAAGTCGAGGCCAGTGAAGCGTGTATTCGTCTAAGAATGCTAATTGATCGCAATGAGCTTATTGAAAATGAGAAGTATCCAACTATCTTTGCGATGTATGAAAAACTTAAACACTTCAAAACTCACGAAGTTCGAAATGCCCTAAGTTCGAAAGAAAAATTTGCAGAGGATAAGGAGCGTTATCAAGTAGAAGAGGACTTCAAGGAACTCTTCGCTCATGAATGTAAGCTTCTTCTTGAGGAAGTGAATTCTTAATGAGCTACTATGTTCATAACTTAAGCCCAATCGCTTTCCATCTCTTTGGGATGCCCTTTGCGTGGTACTGGTTGGTTTATTTTTGTGGATATTTCTGGGTTCTCTATTCTTTAAAATTAATCAAGCAAGAGTCCCATCAAATTAGCGCCGTTGATTTTCAAAATTATCTCTTCATCGGTTTTTTCTCAATGCTTCTTGGAGGAAAATTCTTTTATATTCTTTTTTATAATCTAAGCTATTACGTTGAAGAGCCTTCACGCATCTTTAAAATTTGGGAAGGTGGTATGAGCTTTCACGGTGCCATCATTGGAAGCTGTGCTTGGACTTTTATTTACGCAAAAATTAAGAAGATCTCTTTTTGGAAACTTACCGATCTCGTCGTGACATCTGTCCCTCTGGTACTTCTCTTTGGAAGACTCGCAAACTTTATAAATGGAGAGTTAGCGGGAAGGATTTCAACACTTCCCTGGGCGGTGGTTTTTCCACGATATGCTGACGGACTAGCAAGGCACCCGTCTCAAATCTATGAGGCCATGCTTGAAGGAGCTGTTTTATTTATGATCATGTGGCGAGGAAGAAAATTTCTTTCTGAAGCTGGAAGACAGAGTGTTCGCTTCTTATTTTTCTACGGACTGTTCAGATTTATTTGCGAATTTTTTAGAGCACCTGATATACAAATTGGCTACATCGCAGGTCTTACAATTGGCCAGTTCTACTGCCTGGCCATGATGCTTATCGCTTTTGTGATTTTTACGCGGTCGAGAACTTAGAAGCTCTTCTTTTTTGGAGGATGCTTCGCGGCCTTGTCATTAATGGCCTGCTCATACTGTTTTAATAGTTCTGGGTCGATTTCATTAACTTCAACTTTTCTGTAACTCTTTCTTGAATTAACCATTTCATCACACTTGTGTGTTGTCCCATCAGACTCCACAGGAACGTTCTTACGCCCATCCTTCATCCACGTGATTTCTCTATTACAAAAACGACACTTTGCCATATTCTCTCCCTTAAATTGAAGGGCCATCATAGATTGATTTTGGCGAAATTTACAGTGAAAATTCTCGGCCTATTTATATGCAGTGTGTCCCAAAGTTGACTGGTACAATTACTGGATTTGATGTATCCTATCCCAGATTATTTTTAGGAGATTTTAAAGATGTTAGACATTAAATTTTTGAGAGAAAATACTGAGTTAATGAAGAAGGTAATTGAGAACAAAAGGATTGGTCTCGACCTTGATGAATTACTTAAAATTGATAGTGAACTTCTTGAACTTGGAAAAGAATTACAAGAACTTCAAACTCAAAGAAATGTAACATCAAAAAAAATCCCAACAGCTTCACCAGATGAAAGACCAGCATTAATTGAAGCCGGAAAAGAGATTGGAAATAAGATTAAAGATATTCAACCAAGAGTTTCTGAACTTGAAGAAAGTCTTAAGCAACTTATGTATCTTGTGCCACAAATTCCATCTTCAAAAGCTCCACTTGGAAAAGATGATAGTGACAACGTAGAAGTTAAAAAGCACGGAGATCTTCCAAAATTTGATTTTGAACCACTTGATCACGTACAAATTCTTGAAAAACAAAATTGGGCAGAATTTGAAAAAGTCGCAAAGGTTTGTGGATCAAGAAGTTACTCCCTTAGAAATGAAATGGTACTTCTAGAAATGGCCCTACACCGAATGGCCCTTGATAAATTATTAGATAAAGGTTTCACACTTGTTTCAGCCCCATCGATGGCAAGAGAACAAGCACTATTTGGAACGGGTCACTTCCCAACAGGACGTGATCAGGCCTACTACGTACCTGAGCATGACATCTATCTTTCAGGAACAGCTGAAGTTCAACTTAATAGTTTTCACATGGATGAAATCCTTGATGAAAAAGACCTTCCAATTCTTTACGCAGGTTATTCACCATGTTTTAGATCAGAGGCGGGAAGTTATGGACGTGATGTAAGAGGACTTATTAGAGTTCACCAATTTAATAAAACTGAGCAGTATATTATTTGTAAAAATGATGAAGCAGAATCAGAGAAGTGGCATCAAATGCTTTTAACAACTGCTGAAGAAATTTGCCAGGAACTAAACCTTCCATACCGTATTGTTGAATGTTGTACTGGAGACATGGGAGCAGGGAAGCATAGAATGTTTGATATTGAGTGTTGGGTACCTAGTGAGAGCAAGTACCGTGAGACTCACTCATGTTCAGCACTTCATGACTGGCAATCAAGAAGAACAAATACAAGATACCGTGACAGTGAAGGAAAAGTTCAATTTGTTCACACTTTAAATAATACGGCCGTGGCAACACCAAGAATCCTAGTTCCTTTCCTAGAAAACCATCAGCAAAAAGATGGGACAATCTTTGTTCCTGAAAAGTTAAGACCATACCTATCTGGTCGTACAGTTCTTGGTAAAGCATAATTCTAACTACTTAAAATCATTGCTCTCTTGGGAAAACAAGAGGGCAAAAATTAATTCACTCAACTATTTTTCGTTTAGAGCCGAAAAGCGTTTATAATGTAATTCGGAGTAACTATGGAATTTGATAGTAAAGAATTGACCATGATGTTTGGAGATGACCAAGAGATCTTCTTTGAGATTTTTGGTGACTTCGAGCAATCACTAGATGAGATGCTAGGTGAAATTAGCAGTGCAATTGAAGCGAAAAATGCTGAGGCGCTACAAATTTCAGCACACACTTTTAAAGGTGTCCTTTCAACTTTTTGTGCTCTTGAAAGTAAAGAGCTTGCTTTTGAACTGGAGCAAATGGGGAGAGCTGGAAGCTTTGATGGTGCAGTGGAGAAGTTTGAAAAGCTTAAAGAATATTCTGTGAAATTAATCGCTTCTTTGAAATCGTTTCAATTTTCACAAGCTGCTTAATTACAAAACTAGGATAGTAAATGAGAATTTTAGTTGTCGATGACGACAGAATAAATAACAAGATGATTTGCAAGAAACTTGAAAAGCGTGGCTTCGAAGTTGTTGAAGCATTCAACGGCCACGAGTGCTTAGAAGCTGTTGAGAATAAGCAAATCGACCTTGTTCTTTTAGATATTATGATGCCAGATATGTTTGGAAGTGATGTTCTTGTTGAGCTTAGGAAGAATTACTCGGCATTCGAACTACCGATTATAATGGTTACAGGAAAAAGTGAAACAGAAGATATTGTAGAGTGCTTAAGAGCCGGGGCGAACGATTATATTGTCAAACCGATTAATATCGAAGTTGCACTTGCTCGAATTTCTGCTCAACTAACTTTAAAGAAAATGCATCATGAGAACCTTTCAAAGGCCGAGCTTGAAACTGCTCAGGCAATGATTGTGACATATAATCATGAAATCAATAATCCCCTTACAATTGCTCTTGGACTTCTTGGAAGAGTGAAAGGTGAGGAGAATTTAGAAAATGTAGCTAAGATTAGCGATGCTCTTTTTAGAATTGTCGACATTGTCAAAAAGATTCAACAAATTTCAAATGAGACTCAGTTGAAGCATTCAAGTTATACTGATCAAGAAAAAATGATTAAATTAAAGTAGCAGTTGAAGGTTAAGGATACCTTGACCTTCCTGTAGTAGTTTAACTCCAACTCCTTCAAGGCTGTGGGAGAGGTTTATCATTGCCTGATTTGTTGATTTTAGCTGACCGTAGAGTCTTGTCACTCCACGGGACTTAGCTTCTTCAATTAGTGCGAGAAGCATCGTCTTTCCAAGTCCCTTTCCCTGCATTTTATCAATGATAAGAAGACCAAATTCTGCGCTACGCTTGTCATCTTCATCAATATTAAATCTCGCGACCCCTAGTCCTTCATCTTGTTCTGGGTGACTGATAGCTGCAATCGCAAAGTGCGACTCATGATCGTATTCAGTAAGACGTTGAAGCTCAAGATCAGTAAATCCTTTTTTGGCCACGAAGAAACGATGTTGGATAGTTTCAATAGAGAGCTTTTTCATACCTTCTGCAAGATAACTCTTGTCACTAGGTAATAGCTCTCGAAGAACTACTTCAATATTGCTTTTTAATGTGATGACTTTTTCTTGCATTGGCATAAATAAATAATACATCGTATTTCGATTAAAGACTATCTTATTTAGAAATTTTGACACAATGAAATTAAAGATATTACAATAGGATATGCACTTATGGAGGAGAGCTCAATGGATACTTACTACCCACTAAAGAAAGTGGCGCAGATATTTGGTGACAATAATTTAAAGTTTTCAATTGAAGAATTAGAGAGAGCTGGTGATATTCCTGCTTCTCGAAAATTCAGAAGCGGTGCTCTTTTTAGAAACGGATGGAGTAAGGCTGAGTTGCCACTTATTGGAGAAAAAGTTGGGTATTTCCCAAAGTTTTCTAAGTCAGTAGCACTTTCCGTTTTCACGACAAAAGGTGGAGTTCTAAAATCGACTCTCGCTCTTAACCTTGCTCGAACTGCGGCTTTACATGGTCTTAAGACATGTGTGGTTGGACTCGATATTCAAGGTGATGTAACGACAGCACTTGGGTACGATTTTGATATTAAGCCAAATAGCCAGTTAGATGAAATTATTGAAAAACTAGACCAAACAAAAGGTTTGAATGACCTTTTTGCTGGGCAAGTTTCTCTTGAAGATATAATTGTTGGAACAGACCTACCTAATCTCTTTCTTATCCCTGAAACTCCAGAGCTAGTTGCTCTTAACGATTCTTTAAACAATATTAATCGTAGAGAGTTTTGGTTGAAAGAAAAAGTTGTTGCACCATTAAAGAATTACTTTGATATTATCATCATGGACTGTTCTCCTAATTGGAACAAGCTCACAACAAACGCGCTTGTAGCATGTGATTCTTTAATTTCACCACTAGAGTGTAAGATTAATAACTTTAGGAACTTCAAAGTTTTTAGTCATTTTTTAAAAGAATTTAAAAATGAAATGAGACTTAACTTTGAAAATGTTTTTATTCCAACAAAGTTTGCTCCAAATAAAAAACTTAGTAGTGACATCTTTACTTGGTACCAAGAAAATGTTGAAGGCTGCACGTCTTTAGGAATAAAAGAGTCTGTAACTGCGGAAGAAGCAATGGCCCTTAATATTTCTATTCTTGAGCATGCAGGACTAAAGCCAATTGGCCGCGACATGGTAACTTTAATGAAGGAAGTTCATCAGCGTGTTGAGAGTTCTCTTGTTAATTCAAACCGTGAGTTCGGGCACGATCAGAGAATTTTAAGCGCACAAAAATTTAATTTTAATGGAGCAAGACCTTAAATATGGCACTATCACTGGATCAAATTAATTCAAAAAAATCATTTACTGCTAATAGTGAAGAGACAAAGAAGAATATAAGACCATGGAAAAGCAATGACCAATTTGGGAAATCTTTTTCGGGGAATCTTGCAGTGAAAAAAGCGAGAGAAATCGCAAATAGAAATAACGAACTTGTTGAGTCTCTTCGTGGTGATAATGCAAGTGAGGCTCATGTTAGCTCAATAGAAAAGTTTATCCGTGCCAAAGAAGAAGAGTTTGAAAACTTGGAAAAACAAGAAATGCACCACCGTCGTATTCAAGCGAGAGGGGGAGTTATCGGTAAATTTAAAAATTTGATTTTTGGGCACTAAGAATTAGTGTCCTCTTTATTTCTTTAAATATTTTTCTTTTTCTTTATCTGAAAAACACTCTGTAATTCGTTCCCCAAATTTTTTTTCTAGTGTCTCTTTATCTGCTCCAAGCAGTAGAGAATTAAAAGCTTCTTGGCAGGTAAGCTTTGTATATTTAATTTGAAATTTCGAGCATGAATTCTCTAATGTATTACAGGAATTCGGAAAACCCTTATAACAGTTGATCGATATCTCTTCACAATCAGCAGCCGTAAGTACTTTATTAGAGCAGGATTGTATGAGTGTTAAGAGAATAAGTGATGCAACCAGCTTAATCAAGTATCTGCTCACTTTTTAGAATTTCTTTAAATTTATTCATTAGGTCTAGTTCATAATTTCCAAGTTCACTAATCATGATACTTTTGATTGCTTCTTGTGGAGATTCACCAGTTGTAATGATATGTTTATCGTAAGTATTTACTAAACTCAGAATCATCTCTGGAAGAGTTAGCTTTTTCTTTTTATTTGGTCCCAGACCAGAGAGGACCTCTTCGTGATTTATGACAAGTTCCATGACGTCTTTTGTTACCCATGGCTTGTCACTTAATGCTTTCACTGCATCTTTTACATGTAGGCCGTAAATACGTTTGTCATCAGATGTATACGTTCCTTTTTGTCTTTTGAATAGAGCCTGGTCTTGCTGATTAAGTCTTGTGATCCCAACGTCATGAATAAGACCTGCAGTGGCAATATTATCTATTTCTTCATTTGAGCATTTCATCTTCACTGCTAGTTTTGTTGAAAGTGCTGAGACATTTAATGAGTGTTTAATGATCATATCAGCTTCAGATGCTTTCTTGCCGAAGATCTTTTTTAGTGCTTCTGGATTTTGTTCAACAATTTGTCTTAAACTCTTTGCTGCAGATTTTGTCATACGGTATGCAGATTCACTTTCTGGATCTTTTTGCATTCTTTCTACTGCGGTAGAGCAAGCACCATCTACAACGTTTACTTTATCATCTAGTGGTACTGCAGGGTCATTCATTGTATCAACAAGTAACTTATCAAGAAATGCTTGGTAATTTGGCTCGTCACTTTCAGTGATGTAGAACTTTGCAATTTTTTGTTTCTTTAACTTTGAATATTTTTCTTCTTCAATTGAAGTTCCACGCTCACTATATTTTAGATATGTGTCTTTAAAATAAATATAAAGATCAAAAGATAATTCTCTGTTTGGTTTAACTGTTGAAATTCTAAGTGGAGTGTATGCCATAATATCCTCAAAAAATTAATATTGCTTCTGTTCCAAGTCCTGATGTTGCTCTCTTTATTGTCAGTTTAATTCCTAATGCCTTTGCATAGGAAATAACGAGATAAAGCCCAAAGCCTGTTCCTTGTTCACCATGAGTCCCTATCGTTGAATGAGTTGATTTTTCAGCTTCAATCTTTTCAATAAGTCCCGAAGTGATACCTATTCCATAGTCACGTATAACTATTATAGTCTGATTCATTTTTTTTGAAATAGTAATATTAATATCGGAGTTTGAATGTGAATATTTAATTGCATTACTTATTAAATTACCAAAGATTTGGTGGGTTAATATCGTATCGTTTGATTCAAGTAATATTTCTTCCTCTAAAAAGTCTTTAATGAAAGAGATATTCTTCTCTGTAGCCTTTTCCTCAAAATTTGATAACGCGCTATTAAGAGATTTGATGATATTTATCTTACTTTTTTGAATGAATTCAAGTTCTCTTTCGAGTTTTTGTTCTTCTTTAACTGAATTTAAAATATTTTCAATGTTTTTAGCCGCACGTTTTACTCTTTCCCATGCTCTGTCATTATCAAAGTGTGAAACTCCGCGCTCTTTTTGTCTCGTATAGGTGAGGATAATGAAAATTGAATTAGCAATATCATGAGATAGCACACGCACGATTTTTTGAAGCTTTTCTTTATTCCTTGCCTGCTGGTTTGCAAAATTTTTCTCTGTCGTCAGGATATTCATCTTATATGCTAGAGCAACAGAAAGAATTAGCATCTCAATGATATTTCCAAAAATAATAATATTTTGAGTGAAAAAATTGAAAGGTATTATCTGTGCATAAACACCAAACCAAATAATGACCGAACCATACATAAAAAACCAAGAGAGAACATAAATTTTTGCAAGAGGGTCTTTATATTTAATTGCCTTTCTAATACTTAGATACATAATAAGGCAGATTGTTAAAACAATATTGAAATCAATAATAGTTCCAAAAAAATTTGGAAATACTTTGTATAAAGGTGTGAAATTAGAGACAAGAGTGAAAACTCCAAAACCCACGCTTGGTGCTAAAATCTTTTTGATATTGGGATAGACCGATTTAAAGTTTAAAAAAGAATAGGCAAAGATGACTGACACAACGAGTGATAGGGAAGAAAATGCTCCAAGGTGCTCATTAATCTCAAATGAAAAATAATTTCTTTCAAGGTATCCATTAAGTATGAGAACTGTTATCGAAATCGAAGCAATAAATAAACAGTAGTATAGGAAATCTCTGTCCCTTGTGAATGAGAAAACAGAAAGATTGTAAAAGAAAATCATTAAAAAGGCAGCGATATAAATAATATAGAGCTTTTCAAGTGCGTATTCGCTTTCGTTTACAGAATCAATATCTCCAAGAATAAACTTCGTATCGAGATGATGTATACTTTCTCTTTTGATAATATAAATTGCGGTTTCATTCGGCTCTAGGTGCAACTTAAACTTAGGGTGAACTCCGCCAGGGACTTGGCGTTCGTTTATAGCATCTTTAGCAACTTCAATATACTCATTAAGACTATTTTCAAACTTATAAAGGGTTAGGTTACCAAGAAGACCAGCATTGGAGTAGATATAGAAGTCATTTGTACGATCAAGGGTATTGTGAAGTTGAAACTTGAACCACACTGGAGTAGCAGTGTAGCGGTGATGAATTTCATCACTTTCATTGAGTTGAAAAGACTCCGGAAAATCATAAGATTCACTAATTTGAATAGTGTTTGATATATTCAAATTTTCTGTTATTAAGCCAACTTCTATTGTTTTTGCGCTGACAATTTGAAAAAAGAAAAGGTAGAATAGAAAAAAATATTTCATAGAGGATGACCTTGGATAGCAAATTATATTTCGACTTTACTTCACCTTATTCGTACTTGCTTTGGGAGAAGCTAATTCAAACTAAGTTTGATTTCTCTAAAGTTATCATAAAACCAGTTGTCGTTGGCAAAATTATAAATGATGTTGGTAGTGTTGGGCCAGCAGGGATACCGTCAAAGAGAAATTTTCTTTTTCAAGATTGTATTCGAAAGGCTCATCGCAGTAATATTAAATTTCAAGCCCCCGCAAGATTACCTTTTAACCCAATGGACCTGCTAAGATTTGCTTGCGCACTTGAGAATAATCAAGCGAAGCAGATTGAGTTTATTACAAATACCTTTCGCTTTGGATGGCGTGATGGTGGTGATTACGAAAGCTTTTCTAAGTTTAAATCGTGGATTATGGACACATGTCATTTTACTGAAGAAGAATATGAGAATTTAAATAGTGATAGAAACGCGAGAAAACAGTTAAAGCTCAATATCCAAGACGCTATTGAGTCCCAAGTTTTTGGAGTCCCATCTTTAACAAATAAAGGAACTGTTTTCTGGGGACTTGATGCTTTTGAGGATTTTCAAGCAAGTCTAAAAGGTGAAGATCCTCTAAACATGCACTTAAGCGTTTACAAGAAGTTTATTGATATAGTTCAAGGAGAACAAAATGGTTAAGTTTAAATTTTTTGCAGTACTTTTATTAACATTCCAAATTTTTGCTAATACAAAAGTTTTAATGAAAACAACAAAAGGTGATATTGAGCTTGAATTGTTTGATACAAAAGCTCCAATTACAGTTAAAAACTTTCTTTCATATGTTAACGATGGTTTCTACAATGGAACAATTTTTCACCGCGTAATTGATAATTTTATGATCCAAGGTGGTGGTTTTGATATTAACTTAAAGCAAAAGGATACGAAGGCGCCAATAAAAAATGAAGCAACAAATGGGATCTCAAATACAAATGGAACAATTGCAATGGCGAGAACAAGTGTTGTTGATTCTGCAACAGCTCAATTCTTTATCAATGTTAAGGATAATACTTTTCTAGATAACTCAGGTACTTCTCCATCTCAGTACGGTTACGCTGTATTTGGTAAAGTGACAAAAGGAATGAGTGTTGTAAATGCGATTAAAAAAGTTCAAACAAGTAGAAATGGTGGAATGGGAGATGTGCCTGTTCAGAATATTATCATCAATTCTATGACTGTTCTCAAGTAACTACTTAGAATCATTTAACCCCTTCCTATAGGAAGGGGACTCATTTGCCTGCTAAAACTGTTGTCATTAATTATTTATAATTATTATTGTATGACAACAGCAAGAAAAAAAATTCACAGCGATCCCTACTCAAAGTTCAACCAAATAAATGGAAAACATCCATTAATGAAGAATTGTCCTGATTCTTTTATCTCCTATAAAGCGAGAAAGAGAAAAGGTGGGAAAGTGTCGTTCTTTAACTTCGATCTTGCTAAAGAAATGGGAATTATTCCAAAAGATCATCCTCTCGAAATTACAAAAGAGCTTGAGACAAAGATTCTAGATACATTTTCAATTGTTATTATTAATGAATATGATCAGATTAACGAAATAAAGTATCCCGAAGAAGATATTCTTCCAAATGAATTTATGGCCACTCGTTATCTCCAGTTGCAACACCCTAACAAGCAAGGGAAAACTTCTGGTGACGGTAGAAGTATTTGGAATGGATCAATTTCAAATAAAGGAAAAACCTGGGATATATCAAGTTGTGGAACGGGAGCTACTAGGTTAAGCCCAGCGACACATATCCAAAAGCGATATTTTCAAACTGGTGATCCTTCGATTTCTTATGGATGTGGCTATAGTGAAGTTGATGAAGGGTTAGGTACTTTGTTTTTCAGTGAAGTTTTAAATAGAAATGGATATCAAACAGAGAGAGTTCTTGGGATTATCGAATTTTCAAAGGGGATTTCGATCAATATTAGAGCTCATGTTAACCTGATTCGTCCTTCCCATATGTTTAATCACTTAAAGCAAAGCAATTACGATGCTCTAAGTAACATCGTTAATTATTTCATCGATCGAGAAGTAGGGAATAAGAGGTGGACTAATGTACCAACCTCACACAAGGGAAGATTAAAGTACTTTTTAGATAAGCAAGTGGAAACCTTTGCTAAGCTTTCAGCTAATTTTGAAGATGATTATATCTTCTGCTGGCTTGATTGGGATGGCGACAATATTTTAATGGATGGCGGAATCATTGATTATGGTTCAGTTCGTCAGTTCGGTTTATTTCACCATGAGTATCGTTACGATGATGTTCAAAGATACTCTACAACTATTAAAGAACAGAAGGATAAGGCAAAGTATATTGTTAAGTGCTTTATCCAGATCTATGATTATTTAACGACAAAAGAGAAGAAGCCAATTAACGCTTACAATAAACATGAAAAGCTCGAAGAGTTCGAGGTTATTTTTCAAAGACAGAAGTCTAATAATCTTCTCCAAAAGATTGGTTATACTCAAGATATCTGTGATTACCTTATTACTAAAAAGTCAGACACTGTTGAAAAGCTTAAAAATGTTTTTTCATATTTTGAAAGATCCAAATCTGTTCTTGGTCCAGAGGAAGTGAGTGATGGTATTAATTGGAATGCTATCTTTTGTATGAGAGACATTCTACGCGAGCTTCCACAGATCTATCTCCATAGAGATGATGTTGTAAGCAGAGAAGAGTTTATGGAGATTATGAAGTCTTCTTATGCAACAGAGGAAGACATCGAGATAAACCCTACACGAGCAAAAAAAATCGATGATTTTCAGGCTCTATATCTTGAACTTATTGATTATGTTTCAAAGAAAAATCATGTTTCGCAATTAGATACATTACTGGCCGTGACAATGAGATCATCTATAATTAATAAGTATGATCGTGTGACAGGTGATAGCATTACAACCATAGTTAATAAAGTCTTAGCTCACAGACCAAAACTAAATTCAGAGCAGATGTTTGAACTTATGCATGAGTTTGCTGAGTACCAAAATTTAGACCCAGATACAAAGAGATTATCGAGAGAGCGAAATACAGAGCATTCAAAAATTATGAGAGGGATGTTAAAGATTGTTCGTACATATCGAGAGGGAATCTGATTAAAAGAGAGGGGATGTGAATCTCGTATTATATGGAGGTGGTCATGAATGGGAGAATGATCATCTTGATCTAGAGGCGATTAGCCTTACTGGAAAGAAATCACCAAGTTTTACTTTTATACCTGCGGGCTCGTACGAGTCTGAGATTGAGTTTCGTGCGCTAATAAAGCAGTATCAACAATTTGGAGTGAAAAGATTTTTACAATTTTCAATCGATGTTGATTTTGATCAGACACTTAAAGACGAAGCCTTTAATTCAGATATCATTCACCTTGGTGGTGGAAATACATACTATTTCCTAAAGTATCTTCGCTCTAAGGGAATGCTTGCCGAGTTAAAAAGATTTGTCAAAAATGGGGGAGTTCTCACTGGTCTTAGTGCTGGTGGAATTCTAATGACGCCAACAATAGATACTGCCGGTTTCCCTGAATTTGATTGTGATGATAATGAAGAAAACTTGAAAAACCTAAAGGCTCTTGGGTTGGTAAATTTTGAATTCTTTCCGCATTATAGAAATTCAAAACGCTATGATAAAGAATTGCTCGCTCATTCAACAAAAATTAAAAGACCATTATATGCTTGTCCAGACGGTAGTGGTATCAGTGTTAACGGAAAGAGTTTAAAATTTCATGGGAAGGTTTATTGTTTCTTTGAAGGAAAGAAGATTACTGTATCTCGTTAGCGAGAAGGTCTGGAAAGAATAAACGCCATTACTACAATACCAGATAATGCGACAATCGATTTAATATAGATATTCACATTTACAAAAATTAGAGTGTAGCTAAAAAAAATCACAATTGCAGTGCAAGCAATCCATTTAGTTTTTACGCTTATGGCCCCATGCTTTTCCCAGTCATTGATAATTGGCCCAAAAATTCTGTGCTCGAGAAGCCAATTATGCATCCTCTTAGAACTTTGAGAAAATAAGTAAGCCGCAAGAATTAGAAATGGTGTAGTTGGTAATATGGGAAGAAAGAGTCCAATAAAACCTAGAATGATTGAAACAAATCCGAGAGTGAGAAAAATTAATTTCTTAGTTTTTCTCGATATCGTCATTAGTCAAACCTTTTAATAGGAGATGGTTTCTTCTGAGCTTTTACACAGAATCTTACAGGAGCAGGATGACCCTCGACTGTCTTTGTCTTATCATTAGGATCAAGGAACTCTTCAAGAGATTGAAATG
Source organism: Bacteriovorax sp. Seq25_V (assembly GCF_000447795.1). Taxonomy (NCBI): domain Bacteria; kingdom Pseudomonadati; phylum Bdellovibrionota; class Bacteriovoracia; order Bacteriovoracales; family Bacteriovoracaceae; genus Bacteriovorax; species Bacteriovorax sp. Seq25_V. The sequence continues at coordinate 426,505 of NZ_AUNI01000015.1, forward strand.
GTGGAGGGCACCAAGGTGTGGTACTTTGCTCTTCAGTCGTTGTTAAAGATTCCGAGAGTACTTCAATATTTGTAAAGCCTGTGCGGTTAAGCCAGTTTTTCAAGCAAGAAAGGGTTGGTAAAAACCATACATTTCTCATTTTTGAGTAACGATCTTCAGGGAAGAGACAAATACTTTCTTCTCCTGGAATTCCAATTGTTTCAAGAATAAGGTGACCTTCCGACTTTAACGCCTCTCTCATTTCCATTAGTTGTTCAAGAGGGTGACGATGGTGATAAATGATTCCCATTGAAAAAATTGTATCAAACATTGATCTGAAATATGGGAGCTCTTCAATACCGAAGAGTTCGAACTTTAAATTACCTTTGTTTGCTATCTTATTAATAAATTCAAATTGAAACTTATTGTGAATAACTGGATCTATCCCTAGAACAAGTTCTGGCTGATCTTTAAGCATCTGAAACATGTAGTAGCCGTTGTTACAGCCAATATCTAAAACGACTTGATCTTTTAAGCTACCAATTGAATCCTGAATTCTCTTCCATTTTAAATTAGAACGCCATTCAGAGTCGATAGCAAGGTCATCTACTTTGAATGGACCCTTTCTCCATGGAATAAGGTCTTTTGCAATTTCTTCAATTAGTAGTGACTCTGATTTATTGGTAACGAGGTGAACATAGTCATCAACTTCAACCTGAGTTGCGATAGAATTAAGTTGTGAAATTTTCTCTTGGATAGGAGAGTACTTTTCACCGGCCTTGTGGCCAGTCCAGCTATTTCTTTCATCTAGAATTTTTCTTAAACTTTCAATATCAACATGAGGTTGATATTTTTCAAGATATGAAAGTTCCATCTATTGTCCTTACTTTATTCCGAGGTAACAGCAGAAATTATACCATCTAAAAATCATTTCTGTCTTTTTAAAACCAGCTTCTTTCATCATTTGAATTTGATCTGTTGGCGTAATAGGTCTTAAAACATTTTCGAGGGCATCTCTTTTTTGAGAGATCTCCATTTCACTGTAGCCATTTCTTCTTTTGAAGTCATAGTAGAGGTCAATAAGTAACTTATCAATTTGGTCGTCATGGCAGATGATTTTCTCCGCAAGAACAAAAACACCACCCGGGTTAAGAGAGTCGAAGATATTTTTCAAAATCTCTGGTCGTGAAGAGGGCTCAAGAAACTGTAAGGTATAATTCATAATAACCATACCAGCATTCTCCATAGGGAATGTTTCAATATCGCCATTTGAAAGATTAATATCTTTTAAACCAAATGAATCAAGTTTCTTTCTTGCTTTATCAATCATTGCCACTGAGTTATCAACACCAAACATCGCAGGACGATCTTTTTCCATTTTCTTAAATGCTTGTGCAATAATTTGCAGGGTTGATCCTGTAGAACATCCGAGGTCATAAATATTCCCACCCAGATAAGCCCTACGGCATAGGTCAGCTATAATCTTGTGTATCTCATGGTAATTAGGAATCGAACGTTCCACCATATCGTCAAATACTTGAGCGACATCATCGTTAAACTCGAACTTACTTATTTCGTCTCTATGTTTTTTAAATACTTCATCACGCATGGAGCCAAAATAAAACGAAGATGACCGTTTGTCTACAGACATTTTATGTAAGTTTTAACCTTTGAAAATTAAGAACTTACGAGACTTTTTTTCCGATTCAAAAAATCACCAAAACAGTGGACAATATTTATAGTTTAAAAAATGGAGCGAAATGGAAAAGCTATCACGATTTGCAAGATCTTTTAATGAGACGCATCGAATTTGTACTCACGAAATCTCTGGGCATTTACATCTATTGAGATTTTGTATTGATGAATTAGTGGAACAGCTAGGCGACGATAATCAGCTTGCTGAGAAAATCGAAGAAGGCGTTACAAAACTTGAGGAGATGAACAAACTTTGGAAAATATGTTCTCGTTACCATGATCCATTTGGTGTGATTGAGTTAGACGGCCTTGCGGAAAAAGCAATTGGTCTTGTCACTTTGTATAACGGAAAATTTATTAAAGAAATTAATTATATCGTTGAAGGTGAACTCGAACTTGCAACAGATGAAGGAATTCTTTTCATCGAAGCTATTTATGCTGCAGCATCGCTAGCATCTTTTTTTGCAATTAGAGATCACCAAAAAGAATTATATTTCAAAATTAGTGGACATCTTTTGAACAATGGAGAACGTGAGGTGAAAATTACATCTAACGTTTCAAAGTTTTCAATTGAGGAGGCCAATGCAATCTTGGACAATGGAAATGAAAATGAAAAAACTCAGCGACGTTTCAATGGAGTGGAGCTGGTTAAAGAAAATAATGGAACATATAGTATCGAATTAGATAATAACTTTTTAAGTGTAAGGATTAGATTATGAGTTTTTCAGAAAAAGAAATTTGGATTTTAGAAGATGATAAAGGTTGTCAGTTTGTCTATGAGCAAACACTCGATCATCGTTATAAGACGAGATACTTTAGTAAGATAGCTGATTTTCAAGCTGCCCTTGAAGCAACAACTGAAGACCCTGCTCTTCTCATTGCGGACCTAATGCTCGACGATGGAAATTTTATGACTTACCTAAACTCTGGTAAGGATCCACGTCTTATGGTAATTCCATTTATAATTGTATCTTCAATTGATGATATTGATGCTCTTAGATATTGTTTTATGGAAGGAGCAATTGATTACCTAACTAAACCTTTTAAGAAAAACGAACTCATCGTTAAAATTGAAAATATCTTTTCAGGAGCAAAGAAGAGTAGTGTCTCCACACATGTAGGTGGTCAGAAATCAGTTTTACTTGACGGAAGAGAAATTGGAAATCTTACGAGTAAGCAAAAGCAACTATTGGGATTATTTCTTGATAATCCTGATAGAGTTGTTACAAGAGATGATATCCTTGATAATGTTTGGGGCGATACAAATGTTCACCCAAAGACGGTTGATGTACACCTTTATAATTTAAGAAGAAAACTTCATGATATGGGGTATATCATTCGCTCTGAAGGAGGAGGTAAGTGGTCGCTTATCTCTGATACTATCTAGTTAATTCACTTAACTCTCTGGGCTGGAAACTTCGCTTTTCTAGCCCGAAATTCTCATCTATGTTATAATTTAGAAAATTTAGATCACGTCAGAAGGAGTGGATATGAGTAAATTTAAGAAGTCCTTAAATGTGGGCCAAAAGTCTTATTCTTATTTTTCTTTAAACGAGGCAAAAGCCGCAGGACTTGGTAACATCGATAAACTTCCAAGATCATTAAAAGTACTTTTAGAAAATTTATTAAGGCATGAGAACGGAACGACTGTTACCTGGGATGACGTAAAGGCCATCAATGAATGGGCCGAAACTAGAAAATCTAATCATGAAATTGCTTATAACCCTGCTCGCGTTGTTCTTCAAGACTTCACGGGTGTTCCTGCAGTTGTTGATCTAGCTGCGATGAGAGACGCAATGGTATCTCTTGGAGGAGATCCGCAAAAAATTAATCCTCTCGTTCCTGTTGATTTAGTTATTGATCACTCTGTGATGGTTGAACATTTTGGAAATAAAGATGCTTTTGAAAAAAATGTTGAAATTGAATATGAAAGAAATGCTGAAAGATATAATTTTTTAAAGTGGGGACAGAAGTCTTTTAAAAATTTTCGTGCAGTTCCTCCTGGAACTGGAATTATTCATCAAGTAAATCTTGAGTATCTTGCCGATGTCGTTTGGACAAATGAAGTTAATGGTGAATTATTTGCTTACCCTGATACTTGTGTTGGAACAGATTCACATACGACAATGATTAATGGACTCTCTGTTCTTGGTTGGGGTGTTGGTGGAATTGAAGCTGAAGCTGCAATGCTTGGACAGCCTGTAACGATGCTTATTCCTGAAGTTGTAGGTTTTAAATTAACTGGAGAACTTAAAGAGGGGATTACGGCAACAGACCTTGTGTTGAATGTTGTTGAAGCGCTTCGTAAGCATGGTGTAGTAGATAAGTTTGTTGAATTCTTTGGGCCAGGACTCAAAGTACTATCTCTTGCTGATAGAGCAACTCTTGCAAATATGGCCCCTGAGTATGGTGCCACTTGTGGTTTTTTTCCTATCGATGAGAAGACGACAGAGTACTTGAGACTAACAGGAAGAAAAGAAGAAACAATAGCTCTCGTTGAAGCTTACGCGAAAGAGCAAGGTCTTTGGCTCTCAACAGAAGACGCAGATCCTGTATTTTCATCAATTGTAGAACTTGATATGTCGACTGTTGAACCTTGTGTTTCAGGACCTAAGAGACCTCAAGATAAAGTACAGTTAAGAAATGCAAAATCTTCATTTAAGGAAGCTCTGACTAAGACTTTTGGCTATAGTGAAGATGCCCTTCGTTTTGAATATGAAGTTGAAGGTAAAGACTTCAAGATGAAAAATGGTAATGTTGTTGTTGCTGCAATCACATCTTGTACCAATACTTCAAACCCTTCAGTCCTTATGGCCGCTGGTCTTATTGCAAAGAAAGCAGTGGAAAAAGGATTACAGACTAAACCGTGGGTAAAAACTTCGTTAGCTCCTGGGTCTAAAGTTGTTACTGATTACCTTATGGCATCTGGTCTGCAAACATATCTTGATCAGCTTGGATTTAACCTTGTTGGATATGGGTGTACAACATGTATTGGAAACACTGGACCATTACCTCCTGCTGTTTCCAAATCAATAAATGCTAATAATTTGTGTGCAACTTCAGTTCTATCTGGAAATAGAAACTTTGAAGGAAGGATTTCCCCAGATGTAAAAGCAAATTACCTGGCATCTCCTCCGCTTGTTGTTGCTTATGCAATTGCAGGAACGATGGACTTTGATATGAATAAGGAATCTCTAGGTAAAGATAAAGATGGTAATGATGTATTTATGAAAGATATCTGGCCATCAAATGATGAGATTCAAAAAGTTGTTGCGCAATTTATTTCAGGAAAAATGTACGAAACAAGATACGCCAATGTTTTTGAAGGTGATGAGAAATGGAAGGCGGTTAATGCTCCAGATGGAGAAACATATAAATGGGATAAAGATTCTACTTATATTGCTCACCCAACATTTTTTGAAAATATTAAAGACGGTTTAGTTGAAAGCTTTGAAGTAAAAAATGCTTCTATCCTTGCTCTTCTTGGTGACTCAGTAACTACTGACCATATTTCTCCTGCGGGTAATATTAAAATTGATTCCCCTGCTGGAAAGTGGTTGACAGAGAGGGGTGTTGCTAAGCAGGACTTTAACTCTTACGGATCACGTCGTGGAAATCATAATATTATGATGAGAGGAACATTTGCTAATATCAGAATTAAGAACGAAATGATTCCTGGTGTAGAAGGCGGGTACACAAAACATATACCTTCTGGGCAGCAGATGAGTATTTACGATGCGGCAATGAAGTACAAAGAAGAGGGAACTCCACTTGTTATCATTGGCGGTAAGGAATATGGAACTGGTTCTTCACGTGATTGGGCAGCGAAAGGGACAAATCTTCAAGGGGTAAAGGCCGTTATTACTGAATCATTTGAAAGAATTCACCGTTCAAACTTAATTGGTATGGGTGTGATGCCTCTTCAATTCTTAAATGGAGTAACTCGGAAAACATTAAATCTTGATGGGTCAGAGAAAATTTCTCTAACACCAATAGGTTCTGAACTAGCCCCTAAAATGCAATTTGAGTTGACTATTACTAGAGCAGACAAGACCACTGAAGTCGTACGAGTCATTTCACGCGTTGATACTGTTGATGAGCTGAACTACTTTAAAAATGGTGGTATTCTTCAGTATGTACTAAGAAATCTGAACAACTCACACTGATCTAAATTATATTTCCCCCTCTGATAAGGAGGGGGAAATCACTTCTGACTAAAATCAAAAATTGTTTGTTGGAGTTAATAGCTTTTTATTGATACGCTATCGTGGAAGAATATTTATAGCTTCTTAAAAGAAGCATGTGAACATGTTCAGATCTTGAGGCTGTTAAGTTAATGATCACTACTCATAAAAGGAATTCATTTCCTGATTTTAATCAAGAATTCTTATGTTGGAGATCATTAATATTTATTGTTATTCTTAAAATATTGGAGAGGTTATGAATATTGAAATTGATGAGCAATGTGAAATTTTGGACGAACTCAATAAGCTTTCTGATTTCCTCGTGGTCTTAGAAAAGAAGTATGACCTAAACTTGTGCATTCACATTAAGAGATCTCTGCATAATTTGAAAGGGACTTTACAGATGGTCGGCTTCATAAAAATCGGAGAGTTCTTTCATGATATTGAAGATCTTTTTGAAAAGAAAGTTCAAGACCATGTTTTTTTAAACTTGATAATTCGCTATCTGGGTGATGCTGAAAAAATGATAAGTAGCTCACAGGATGAAATTTCTGAAAACTTCTATAACGAGCTTGTTGCTTTTAAAAATAGCCCTATGCCAGAAAAATTTACGCAGCAAGGTCTAGATTTACTTAAAGAAATACAAGACCAGCAGAAATTTGATCCAAAGACATCGAGGCTCGACTTTGGTGATAGAAATATGATTTATGCTCTTGTCGATGATGACTCTTATAATATTTTAAAAGAAGAAATTATCGGCGATTCAAATATCTATATTCAACGATATAGAACACTTTCTGAGTTGTTTACTGCTACGTCGCAAATGACGCCTGAATTTATTTTTATCGAAGGCATGACTAAATCTGACATTAACCGTTTTCTCTTTAGAAAGAATATCAATATTGATAGAACTAGCTTATTTTTTATCGTAGATAATATCGATGACGAAATTATTTCTTCAATCAGAAAAGATAGGCATACTTTTTATCTACAAAAAGGACTTCGTAAAATCGATGTGATTTCAAAGATGGTTGCAGCTATTGAGTTCATGAATTATCACAATCTGATGTCATCAGCGATTAACTTCGAGCAGAAAGTTTTTGCGTATCATGAAGATATAAAGACGATTATGTTGGCCAAAGGGCAGCAAGAAGATTTTTTCTTGTTTGAGAAGGCCTTTAAGGAAAGCTTAAAGGCCCGTAGTAAAATCTTAAAAACTGAGTGATTATTCAGCTAGAAGTATTGCTTCTAGAACTTCTTCATCAGATGCATTCTTTAAAGACTCATCAGCAGCTTTAATTGCTTCCATTTCGTCTTGAATTTCTGGAGAAATTGCTTCATCAATTCCTTGAGAAAGAAGTGAAAGAGTTAGAGATACTTCATTTTTGAATGCATCAATCTTATCATCTCCATCAAGAATATCAGACGTTGTAATTGTTAGATAAGATGATGCTAGCATCCCATCAAAGAAACCATCTCCGTACCCATCATGGTGACCATGATGATCATGATAAACTCTAATGTTTGAACATTTTGTGTAAGCATTTCCACGTCTGTCATACTTTGTAGTACATCTTCTCTCATAAGTAGAGTGTGCAAGAGCAGAAGTTGCCATAAGTGCTAAAACAGTAACTGTTAATAATTTTTTCATTTTTTGCCTCGTTTGTGTTTTGAGCCATCCATGACCTTGTTGTTCCGTATTGTTGTTATAAATCTTTTAATTTACTCTTAATTAAAGTCATATTTTCTAGAGCATTTTCATATCGCTCAAAAACTGTTGTGTTCACCCTTTTTATTTCTTCCCTTACTCTTGCAAGGATTTCATCCCTTTGCTTATCACTATCATCTCTAAGAGTCGTATCATCGCTAGAAAAATCTCCTTCTAGTGGAATTCCATACCCAAGTTCTTTTACTGTGGTTCCATAGAGATATACGTTTTTAAGTTCCACAGTTTCCTCAAGCATCTTTTTAAAATCGTCACCAAGGGAATCGATAGTCTTAAAATCAGTCATCAATGTTATAACTTTTAAGCCATCAAGATACTGGCCGTGTCCTTCGATTCCGATAAGTGAGAAAACTTCCTTCTTCTCTGTAACTAAGGCCAAAGCATCACTAATAATCTCACGTCTCGTTAGAGGGTGAAGTTTAGTGTACTCTTCAACATTTTCTGGCCATGCGATATCACTAAGATTTACTTTAAGAGCACTGTAAACTTTGTTTAAACTGTCCCCAAAGCTTGGATAGTAGTAGCCATTCGAAGTTGCCGCTTTTCTATCCTCAAGAATCGTCTCATCAGTTAAGCCTGTTTTATTAAGATATTTATATAGACCCAGTGGAGTTACAACATCGTCTTTGTAAACAGACTCCTCATTAATTGCTAATTGAATTAACTTGAAAGCTTCGTCAGCACAGTTATTTGTGAAGAAGTAGTATCTTCCTGCATACTCCCAATAAACTCTCAATAAATGATTTAAAAATCTCTCTCTTTGAGTTTCGTTAAATTTAATTGGTAATGCTTTTAAACTTCTAAATTCACCACGCGTGTACTGTCTCTTTATTGCACCGAGGTCTGACACTAACATTCTCGATGGGTAAGCTCCAAATACTCCCTTTACCGCATCAATTGAAATATCATCAACGTATGCAAGGAAGCTTATTACAACGTGCTCTCTCGAGTTCTTGCGACACTCTTCAAGACTATCACCCTCATCTTTACAAACGATTAGTTTGAACATTGAGTGTCCCCACTTACTCATCATTTGTGGGCCCTCTGCTGCAAATAAGAACTGAACCTCTTTGATCTTATTTTTATTAACTGAAACAGACATAACACCGTTATCTGTAGTTAGATTTATTTCATCATTCGTCTTACACTCAAAATTTTTAAATGGAGTAGCTCCAAGCTCTTTTGAGTAGTAATTGTAAAGTGTTGGTCTACGACACTTGAATTCTTTATCCAAGAAGAAGTATTCAAAATTTACAGCAAAGAACTCCTTGCGCTTTTCATACTCGTAATCATCAGGTGAGCGTTTATGAAAAGTATTGTAGTTTTTATTTAAAATTGCCTCAGTATCCCAGAAACCGAGAGCTCTTAATTCTTTGTCATTAGATGCACGCTTAACCCATAGAAATTTATTGTCGTATGCGTGAGCAATCTCATGTAGAAGAGATGCCTTCGTTAATTGATAGAAGTTACCGTGCTTACAATCAAACTCTTTATCTGTGTTCTTGTCTTTAATAACCTGAATCAGTCTCTTGTCGAGTTTAATCTTTCCAAGCTTGTAGTTACCGTACTTAAATCCACTTGCAGCACAAGGATCTGGGAGGCCTTTAAAGCCCTTATTAAGATCAACAAACTCAACCGAGAGTGTCTTCTTGCTTAATACTTTTTTGATTTTATATGGAAGTGGTTTGAGAGTTTCGACAATAAAGTCTGTTGCAACATTCGTCACGTCTTTAGATGCCTTTAACTCAATCTTCATTGAGAAAACAGGTTGAATTAGTAATGTGGCAACTAATAGCTTTTTAAGCACATATTCTCCATATTTAGTAATATCTAAACATATAACGCTTTGCGCAAGCACTCAATGAGTCGTGTAATTTTTATAAGTGGTGTTTGATTTAAACTGCTCCGGGTAAATGGGGACAGAATATTTGAAAAACTTAATAATTACTAAGTACTAAATCTAAATTTTCTTAGCAGTTAAAATATTTAAAGGATAAGCACTTAATATAACGGATGATATTCTTAATATTATCCCCATTTAAATGGAGCAGTTTAAAAATTGAATCGGGAAACATCTAAGACGATAGGCTGGGGATAGCTTAGTCCAGTAGTTATTAGAACCACTGGACTTGTGTTAGTTACTAGTTTGAACAGTTTTTGTTAATTTTATCTTCTACAAGGTTAACAATAGTTAAGTGGTGAAGATTTTCAAGTCTTACGCTATGTCCATTACAGCTTTGCCACTCTGGAAGATATAAAGGTCCATTTGATTCATCTTTTTTATCCGCAAGAAAGCTCGGGCCATGAGTAACATAAAGTTCTCTTAATGCACGATCAGAAAAAATCCCTTCTGACTTTAAAGCATCTGCAATCTCAAATGGAGTTGTAAAGCCAATTTGTGAGTCTGTCGGATTCGCCTTCTCATCATCAAGATCATAAGCGATTCTGATAAAAGTATGAAACTTAATACTTGGATGTTTATCCATTATCTCTTGATAGAAGTGCACGTCGTGCTCTCCGTTATCACCAATGAGAATCACTTTGTTAGGAGACTCTTTTTGTATTAGTTTTTCTAGTTCAATTACTTTATGCTCTGATGAATCAACACCAGATGGTCTTAGAAGAAGTTCTCCTTCTGGAAAACGTCCGTTCCTAAGTGTTGCTCGGTGGGAATTACCCATTAATTTTTCTGGAGCATTTGTAAGGTAGTAGATATTTAGTGAGTTTTCTTTTTTTAGTTCTGAATAGAGATCGGCCATTCCTAGGAAAACATTCTTAGTTCTAAACGCGGTATTAATTTTACCGAACGTACTTCTAATATGTGCGGCCTTAATTGTATCGTCGATATCTGTGACAAGAATAGTTTTGGAAAATGCAAAAACAGTGAGTAGTGAAGTGACTAATAATTTAAGTTTCATTGATAATCCTTAGATCTTATAAATTTTAGCTTTTGTCTGGTCTATACGCTCTCTAAGAACTCTCATCAGCTTGCATTTACTGTTTTCGCCAATTTTGTATTCAATGAGCTTAACCGTTTTCCAATTATCGATAAATTTTCTAGAATCAGAAAGGTTTAGTGCATCAAGTTTTTCATTACTTTGTTTGAAAATATATTCACAACGAGACACAGTTTCGAAAGTTTGTGTAAGGAGTTGGTCAATCTCGTAAATATACTGTAATTTTAAGCTCTTTTGATAGTCTGACAGCACGTCTTCTCTCATATTCATCGCCTGGGTTTTTAGATATTTGAGCTCCGTCTGAGCATTGATTCCCATACCGATATCAATAGATTTTTTTGCGGCTTCCAGGCCATTAGAGACTTTTAACAGCTCCTCACTAGCGAATATATTTAAGCTAAATATTGCCAGGAGAATAATAAGAATTTTCTTCGTCATTAGTGTGTTCATAATGTATATAGGAGCAATACTTATGCCATAAAAAGAACCTAGTTTTAGGGAGATAGAGTGTCTCTCTTTTAGACACTGTCAATAATTATGTATTATTTAGCCATTGCTAGACATCAGATTGACATTTGGGACGCAGATTAAGAGTATGGCATACTTATAGCTATTAAGAGGAAAACCAATGTTCTATTTTGATCATGCAGCTTCAACGCCTATTAATGCTGAAGCTTATGAAATTCTTTGCAAGAGTCTCCAAGAAGACTTTGCCAATCCTGCATCTAAGCACAAGCTTGGAGTGGACCTTAGTAAGAAAATAAATGGGGCACGAGAAGAGATTCTTGCAACGTTAAAACTTAGAGATTCAAATTTAATTTTTACATCATCTGCAACGGAATCAAATAATCAAGTTATAAAAAATTTTTCAAAGCGTGGAAAAGTTATCTTCTATGAAACTGATCACCCGAGCGTTACTAATAGCGTGGAAGAAAGTGCTATTGGCCTTAAACTAAGTGATGACATAATTGAGCAACTTGATGAGAGCGTGAGCTTAGTTGTTTTGACTCTTGTTAATCCACAATCAGGTTTAATTGTAGATATTGAAACTATTGCAAAAAAAGTGAAGGCGTTTAATTCAAATATAGCTGTTCTTATTGATGCTGCTCAAGCAATAGGTAAAATTCCTTTTGATTTTTCTAAAGATCCAAAGCTTTATGATTATATTACAATTGCTGGTCATAAACTAGGTGGACCTCGTGGTATTGCTTGTCTTGTTTACAAGAAAGAAGACAAGAAACTTAAACCTCTTCTATTTGGAGGAGGCCACGAAGAAGGGCTTCGTTCGTCAACTCCGAGTACTGCTCTAATTTTGTCACTTGCTCGTGCGGTAACACTTGCGATTAGAGATATTGAAGATAATTATGCTCGAATAACATTACTCGCAAAGAAGCTTGAAGAAGGTCTCGAAGTCGTTCATCCAAATATTAGCCTACCGTTTAAAGAAGTTGTGACATCACCTTATATAATCTCTGTATTATTTAAAGGAATACCAAGTGATGTTCTTTTAAGACATTTAGAAATGAAGAAGGTGTACGTATCAAGCACGACGGCATGCTCTTCAAAAATTAAAGGATTTAATCCAATGCTTGCGGCTCTTGGAATCGAAGAAAAATATCATAAGAATATTCTTCGTGTCTCACTTGGGCATTCAACAACCGAGCAAGACGTTGATGGGTTTTTAAGTGCTTTTAATCAAGTTATAAATGAAATTAAATTTTTAATTAAAAAATAGGAATACACACATGTTTACTACAATTATTATCAACGTTGATGAACTCTGGCTTAAAGGTAAAAATAGAAAATCATATTCAGATGCTTTAAGAAAGCACGTTAGAGATATCTTATCTTCATATCTTGATACGAAGTGGACAATTCGAAATGATCAACAACGTTTTGTGTGTGATTGTGAAGCAGGATTTAATGATGATGTCATTAAAAGGCTTTGTGATATTCCTGGTCTACATTCTGTTTTAAAAGTGCGTAAATGTGAAAAGGATCTTAATAAGGCCGTAGATCTTGTTATTGCTGATCTTAAACTCAGAACTGATATTAGTACATTTAAGGTACAAAGTAAGAGAGTTGATAAGTCGTTTCCAACTCAAAGTCGTGAATTAAATCTTCATTTTGGTGGAGCAATTCTTAAGAATACACATTTAAAAGTAGATGTTCATAATCCAGACATTACAGTTGAGGTAAAAATTCTAAATGAGCATATCTATTTGTCGTGGGAAAAACATTATGGGATTGGTGGCCTTCCTGTAAATACAAGTGGACATGTTGTTACTCTAATATCAGGAGGCTTCGATTCTCCGGTTGCAAGTTACTTGATGTCACGTAGAGGTTGTAAGCAGACTTTTGCATTCTTCTATGCATATCCATATGTAGGTGAGGAAGTAAAAGATAAGATTGTTAAAATGTGCCAAATCCTTTCTAAATTCCAAAATGGAGCAAAACTCTATGTTATACCTTTTGGAAATGTTCAGAATTTCATTTCGAATGAATGTTATGAAGAATATAGAACTCTATTTTTTAGAAAATATATGATGGATGTCGCATCTAAACTTGCTGATAAGATTAAGGCCGAAGCAATATTAATGGGGGACTCTCTAGCTCAAGTATCAAGTCAGACTCTTCATAACATGGCAGCTCTTGATAAAAGTTGTGACAAGTTAGTACTAAGACCACTTCTTGGTAATAATAAATTAGATATTATTGCTCTTTCTAAAAAGATTGGAACTCACGATACCTCTATTATTCCTCATGATGATGCTTGTTCACTCTTTGCTCCGAAGCATCCGATCACTAAGCCAAAAATGGAGTATTTTAATAAGTTTATCAATAAATTTCCATGTACTGAATTAATTGATGAGTGTATTGAAAATGCCGAAGTCTTTTCGTTTAATAATAGGCTCATGATAAAAGATAGTAATTTTACGAAAAATTAACATACGCTTGTCTTCTTTTTTGCCGATAAGGGGTAAAATATACGAGTCATTTCCCTCTTTCTAAGTAGTTAGAATCGAGATAAAATGTCCCTTAGTAAAATAAATTGGAGACAAAATGAGCAAACATTTCGCAACGCTAATTTGCATTCTTGCAATATCTTTCTCTACCGTGACAAGTGCACAACAATCAAATGGACTTTTCACAGTAAATAGGGATCAGGTTCTAGGTAAATTACTAAAAAAATATCTTGAAGAACTACATTATAGAAAAGTTAAAATCAACGACGACCTTTCACAAAAGGCGTTTGATCAATATATTGAGAAATTAGATTATTCAAAACAATTTCTACTTAAAAGTGATGTCGCGGAGCTTGCGAAGTATAAATTAAAAATGGATGATCAGATGCTAGATGGTGTTTATCCAATCATTGAGAAATCTCATGACATCATGATGGAGAGAATTAAGAAAGCAGAAGCTCTACGCGTAAAGTTTTTTAAATCACATTTTACTTTCGATGCAAATGAGAGCATTGAAATTGATCCAAAGAAGAGAGACTTTCCAAAAAACGAAAAAGAATTTGAAGATTACTGGAGAAAGAGTTTTAAGCAATCAGTACTATCTCGTTATACTTCAATTTTAGAAGATCAAGAAGACTTAAAAAATCCAAAAAAGAAAGAAGACAAGAAAGAGAAAAAGCAGAAGAAAGATAAGGATGCAGGAAAAATCTTAACAGAAAAAGAAATGGTTACAAAAGCACATGAAGCTATTTCTAAGAAGTACCAACGTTATTTTGAAAGAGAACTTCAAGAAGAGCGTGATGATTTCATGGATAAGTTCTATAACTCAATTACAGAAATCTTTGATCCTCATACAAATTATTTTGCACCAAAAAAGAAAGAAGACTTTGATATTGATATGTCAGGTAGCTTAGAAGGGATCGGTGCTGTTCTAACTGAAGATGAAGGGTATATCAAAGTAAATCAAATTGTTCCAGGTGGAGCAGCTTGGAGACAAAAAGAACTTGAGGTTGATGATTTAATTTTAGCTGTATCAGAAGGTGATAGTGAAGATGTTGTTGATCTTGTGGGAATGAGAGTAGACGATGCTGTTCGATATATTAGAGGTAAGAAAGACACTATCGTTAAGTTACAAGTAAAAAAGGCAGATGGTTCGCGAAAGACAATTCCAATTAAAAGGGATGTTGTTGTAATTGGGGCTTCATTTACTAAGGGGTCAGTACTCGAATTGGCTGGGCTTAACATGAAAATCGGCTATATTCATGTTCCAAAATTCTACAGAGAGTTTGGTGGTGAAGTGAATTGTACGGCTGATGTTAAAAACGAACTTGTTAGACTAAAGAAGCAAAATGTTGATGGTGTAATTCTTGACCTTAGAAATAATGGTGGAGGGGCACTTAGAGATGCCCAAGAGATGTCAGGTCTCTTTATCCAGAAAGGACCAATTGTTCAAATTATTGATGGTGAGGGAAAAGGTGAAATCCTAACGGATCATGATGCAAGTGTAGAATACAACGGACCACTTATTGTCATGATTAATAGATTCTCTGCTTCTGCTTCTGAAATTGTTGCAGCCGCGATGCAAGATTATGGACGTGCAGTAATAGTTGGTGGTGCTCAGTCACACGGAAAGGGAACTGTTCAACAGGTCATCTCTCTTGATAATGGATTTATGTCGAGCATGGTTTCTGAAAAGCTTGGAGCGCTAAAGCTTACTGTGCAAAAGTTTTATCGTATCAACGGGGACTCTACACAGTACAAAGGTGTAACTCCAGATATTATTATTCCTGATCAATTTAGCTATATTGAAAATAGAGAGAAGGATCTTAAATATTCACTTCCGTGGGATAGAGTAGAGGCGAGAAAGTATACAAAGTGGAATGGGCCTAAACATAATTTGGATAATCTGAAGAAGAAAAGTTCTGAACGTGTAAAGAAAAATGCTCGTCTTCAAAAGATTAATGAAAATGTAGCCTACCTAAAAAAGAGAAAAGATGATACAAAAGTTACGCTAAATCTTAATCAGTGGCTAAAAGAAGAAAAAGAAAATAAAAAGATGGTTGAAAAACTCAAGCTCGATGAAGAGAATAAGGGATTAACTGTTACACATTTTGAAGAATCTCTTAAGGCACACGAAACAGTTCGTGCTGGTGAAGAAAAGCAGTGGCAAGAAGATTTTAAACAAAGAAAAGAAGACTGGGTTGAGACTCTAAGAAAAGATGCAGGACTTGAAGAAGCGATGTATATCTTAGCTGATCTGATCGAGCAGACTTCAAAGAAGATGGTATATACTTCGGGAAAATAAAATGAGTAATATTCTAGATAATAAAGAAGTTGAAGAAGTAATGACAATTTTAGAGAACCTTGATGATGAGGTTCTCGCAGTTGAGCTACTTAAAAAGTTTAATGAAGCTTCAAAGAATCTAGGTATGTTAGTTGTAAATAAGGACCCTCGCATTCCTCACGATGAATGGAAAGTTCTATGTGATGAGGCCCAAAAAGAGCTCGATGATATAGTCTTATCTATAAAGAATCTCTAACTTTAAAAAATATGATAAAAAAGGCCCCAGTTTGGGGCTTTTTTTTTTGCTACGCAAGATGCGATATTGCTCCACTTTTTACCTTAAGGTAGCACTTTGTCCCTTATAACCTACTGAAAACTTGGCATTCATTTTGCTCTATGAATTTTATCATTCAAAAGGTAGAGGGAGAAAACCAATGAAGAAGAATTTATCAGTTGTACTGTTATCGTTATTATGTGCTCAAACATTTGCAATGAAGAAAAGTCATACGACTCATCTTTATGAAGCCGAGTTTAGAGATTTTGGCCAAATAGGCATCAAAAGAATTCTAAGAGATGATCTTTCTCGTTCTGAACTGGCTCAGTGGTCTATCAATACGGTAGAAGTGAGAGCAAAAAGTATTGACGATCAAGGTCAGTTGAAACTTGTTTCAGGAAGAGGTGAGCTTGAGTCAAGGTCACTTGTTGGTAATGCTGATTCTTACCATACTCGTAATACTGGATTCTCATATACAAATTTCTTTGTTCCAAGTCACGCAAAGGGTGATGGTGCTTTGAAGTTAATTACATTGGGTGATATAAAAATTGATTCGATTACTGTTGGTCTTGAGGCAACTCCTTCATATGACTTTAGAAATACTTCTCAACTTCACTTTACTGATGAAACAAGCTTTAAAGTTTCAAAGGTTGTTGGATCTTCTGAAACTATTAGAGTTAATGGTCCTGTTGATGGAATCAGGCTTGTAGGTGAGAAGGAAAAAGTATCTGTCACAAGCGTAACTCTTCACTTTGCAGATGGTGAGAGGATAGAGTTAACAGAGCTTGATGGAAGATTAAAGCCTGGTCAAGCAGTAGCCTTTAGACTTGCACACGAACTTGATAAACCACTAGATAAAATTGTTGTGAGTGGTGTTTCATCGGGATTAATTGGAAGTAGAGGAAAAATTAGAGTACAACTGGGACATAAGTAATAGAAAAGGGAGCTAAGCTCCCTTTTTTTATTCAATCATAAGTTTTTGCACAAAGTCACTCTTCGAGCGAACACTTTTCTCAGCTTCAGCTTTTGTAATAAGTCCTTTCTTATAAAGTTCCATAATATTCTGATCAAAACTCTGGCATTTTACACCAAGCTCATTAGTTCCACCCTTTTCAATGATTTGGATGATTCTATCCATTGGTTCTTCTCCACGGATACATTCTTTTACTCCAGGGTTTGTCACCATGATTTCCTGTGCGATCACAACACCACGTTTGACCTTTGTACTTTTAACCATTCGTTGAGAGATAGTAGCAAATAAAGAATCAGCAAGTCTCTTTCGTACGTCAATAAGTTCTTCTGGTGGGAACATTGATAGAATTCTCCCAATAGTTGCTATCGCATCTGTCGTATGCACTGTTGCAAAAACAAGATGGCCAGTCTCCGATGCTTTTAGTGCTGTCGATATACTTTCGGCATCTCTAAGCTCACCAATCAAAATAACATCTGGGTCTTGTCTCATTGCTGCACGTAAGGCAGATGTAAAGTCCTCTGTATCAGTTCCAATTTCACGCTGAGTAATTCTTGATTTCTTCTGTGGATGAAGAAATTCTATTGGATCCTCAATTGTTACAATATGTCGTGTTTCCGTTTCATTAATTTGATTTATCAATGCAGCTAGAGTTGTACTTTTCCCTGAACCAGTGGCTCCTGTAACAAGAATTAATCCACGTTTCTTGGTCACGATGGATTTTAGAATAGGACTTAGGTTTAAATCATCAATCTCAGGAACGTTCATTGGAACGAGACGAAGAATCAACCCAATTTTATTACTATACCTAAAGAAGTTGTATCTAATACGACAAAGCTCTGGGATCTCATAAACGAAGTCCAGGTCTTTGATGTGATCAAAATGTTCGAGTTCATGTTGTGGAAAGATAATATTGCAAATATCTTTTACATCCTCAAATTCGATATTTTTATTCGACTTAACTGGAACAAGCTCTCCTCTAATTCTTAAGCATGGAGGCTCCCCACTTCTAATATGGATATCACTCGCATTATTTTGAAGGGCAACACTAATAAGAGAATTAAGGTTATTTAAACTAAAAGCCATTAAGATCCTTTAAATTGTCAAAAATAGAGATTTGTTCTATGCTAAGTTATCGGATAAATTAAAATTGAGTTTAAAATAAATGACTAAAAAGATTTTGATTATAAGATTCTCAAGTTTTGGCGATATTATTCAGAATATGGCCGTTTTGCCGTATTTAAAGCCAGAGTTTGAAGTTCATTGGTTGGTGAAACAAGAGTTCGCAGGATTAGTATCGTTATCCGAGAGTGTCGATCAGGTAATATCTTTTTCAAAGAAAGAAGGGGTTATCGGACTTATTAAGCTTGCAATTAGATTACGTAAGAGCGGTTATACTCATCTTTATGATGCACACTCAAATATTAGATCCAGTATCTTTACTTTATTTTTTAAAACATTTTCAGATATTAATTATAAAATTAGATCGAAAGAAAGACTCAAGAGAATTTTACTTTTTACTTTTAAGGTTAATAAATTTCCAAAACCTTTCAAAGGTGCTCTCTCGTTCATTGACCCGATAAGAGATTGGATTAGTGACCATGGGAAAGAAGAGAGGGGAGATCGTTGGCAGTTTGATGAAGAAGTGAAGTCTAAAGTTGGAAGTCTTCTTTTAGAAACAGGGCTTAAAGACTTTATTACAATTGCTCCTTCTGCAGCTTGGGAAATGAAACGATGGCCAATTGATCATTGGAAAGAACTTTGTCGTGATTTATCTGAATATCAAATTGTCGTTCTCGGCGGACCAAGCGATGATTTTTGCCAAGATATCGCAGATGTTGCTCCAGATAGAGTTTTTAATTTTGCGGGAAAGACAAACCTAACAGAAAGTAGTTATCTTGTTCAGCAGTCAAAAGCATGTATTAGTGCCGATACAGGAATTCTTCACGTCGCTGATACTCTTCATATTCCAACTCTTGCACTTATTGGCCCAACGGCATTTGGCTTTCCTAGCGCATCGACATCAAAAGTCTGTGAAGTTGATTTGGCTTGTCGACCTTGTACAAAGGATGGAAGTGGAAAATGCACTCAAGATGTATATCAAAAGTGCATGGTTGATATTAAGCCCCAAGGAGTGGCATCACTCCTCAGAAGTATTCTTTGATTCAATTTTCTTTCTCATTGTCCATAGAAGATGACTTATATATGGACGACGGTCTTCTTTGGCTGTGATCATTAAGAGTTTTGTGATTTTAAGTTTACCTGGATCAGAGAAAAGTAGAATTAGCATTTCTTGAATGAAGTTAGTACTTAGAGTGATGTAGTTATCTGTTCCCACTCCAAGTCTTAAACCTTTCTTCTCCCACCATGAAAATGGATGATCTTTATAATCGGGGAATGCGCCTGTCAGTTTTAAGTTTGATGATGGTAGTGCCACAAGTGATACATTCTTATGTATCATACGATTTAAAATATCATGCTGATAATGTTCGACTTCTCGTGCCGTATGAAATTTTGTCTTTAAAAAAGAAATTTTCTCTTCATCATTCAGTGGAATACCTTCGTAGAGCTTTTCTTTGATCTCTGGATCGTGCCATTCCATGTCTTCAAGTTCTTCCCATTCAAGTGATTTTTTGAGAATTTGTTGATGCTTTAAATTTTTATCCATCACTCTTTGGTAAAGTCTATGGAAGTAGTAGTTTGGATTGATACCAAGGCTTAGTCCGTGCTCTAGGGTGTCAATATGCCAAATATTCATAGCATTATCTACAGACTGAATACCCTTTCTTAAATTCTTCCAAGTTTCTCCGTGGTGACTTCTAATCTTCATTCCGTGGTATTGAAGTTTTCTAAGTCCGCCTTTTAGTTCTTTGAAGTGTGCTTTACGATAAAGTTCTTTTTCGTCACCAACTGTATCTATTTCTTTTAGGTATTTTCTAATGTGAGGATACTTGTCCATAATCTCTAAAAGAGAGTTTACTTGTGCTTCAAAGTGCTCTTTCTTTGTTGAATATGAGTCAGAGTCAAAGAAATTTAATTCCTTCCTAAAACTAGGAGACAGCGTAAAATCAAAACAATCAACTTCAGACTGAAACTTTTTAAATCCTTCATAAAGACCAATAACCACATCTTCTTCTGTTACATTTTCAAGACCTGGGATTTGTTCTGCATCCATCTTATTAGCACGAGAGAGAGTAAATTTAAGTCTAATATTTCCAACATTGTACTTTTCGTAAAGTTCTTTTGCCATGTGATAGGCTGCATCGAAGTGAGCTTCTCGAGAAGTCAGAATTAATTTAGCGAGAAAAAGAATTTTTAGGTAAGTCCCAAATTGTTCGCCATCTTTAAGACGAATAAGATCATCAACATCTTCAACTGACTCAATAGGAATTGAATCTTCTCCATACACCGCTTGAATTTGCTTTTCATAGATGGCCCTATCTTTTCCTTCAAGAAGTTTTTTGAGACGAGGATAGATGAACTCAGCACTCAAAGAACCTGTAAGGTGAATGTGCTCTTCATGATAAGGAAGAGGAAATTTCTGAAAGAAATTAAAAATTACCTCTGCCATTGGGTGACCAAGTAGTGTATTAATATCAACTTCATCAACCTGGAAAGCTGCAAGAAGAGTGATGAACTCATTAAGAGTTTTTTGAACAGGGGGATTTTCTAACACGACTTCGCTATAGCCCAAGAGCTCTAATGTATCAGATAGATTAATACCATTGGTTTCACTGATAATTTTTGTCAGTTCTTCCTCAAGTGTAATAATGATTTGTTCTTTTTTCTTAGCCATTTTTATTTGTCCTTAATGTATATTCTGTCTGAATCTTATCAAAGTTTTCACGAAGTCTTTTATCGATGCTGTCGGTTTTTTCAGCAAAGGTCCACTTGTCGGGATGATAGAGAGCAAGTAATCGCTTGTGCTTTTTTTTAAGAAGATCCTGATCTTCCTCATTATATAGCTGTCTCAATTTTTTATCATCAAGAAATGATAGGGGGGCGACGATGTCGATATTTTTCTTTAGTTTTGACATGAATTCATCATACTCGAAGATTTTTACAATGTTTATTGTTGAGAAATCAGCTGAACCTGTTACGATATACTCTTCAACTGAGGCTAGCCATTCTTGGTTTTGTTCTTTCTTGATTGTAAGTACAATATTTTGTTGCAGTTCTTCGAGGGAGCACTGAAGTTTTTTTGCGATAATTTGAAGATCTGCAATAGCTCTAGTGAGAACGATAAATGAAAGATGGGAGATATATTTATCAATATTGATCCCTTTCATCGGGAAAGCTTCAAGTAGAAAATTTTTAGTTAATGTTTCTTTTACAAGTTTTACAATTTTATCGACATCAACTTCTTGTGAAAGATTTTTTGAAATGCTTGTCTGAATCTTTGTGATTCTCTTTCCAGCTCCCCATTCGAGCTCTTTTTTTAGTTCGATAAAATAATTTTTTTCTTCATCGCTGGCAAAGAAATGATTCTCAGTAAGGTAATCAAATTCTCCACGTTTTGATTTAACTGAACTTGCTTGTTGGCCTTGGGATGAGCCTACTGTTGTCGAACCCATTCTTTCTTGCTTTCGACGAATGAGGTCTTCAAACTCATCTTTTGTATAATTCTTTTTTTGAGGTGTCCCTAAAAAAGAGAGAAAGAAATCTCGAATAAGGGGTGCGAAAGTGTAAATCACAAAAATGGCAATTAATGCTAGTGTGATATTTGAAATTATTTTTGGTAACATAAAAAATACCTTTTTGGTTTATTTTATCTTTATTGGATGTTTTATGAAATGGGAAATAGATACTTTATCTGCAAAATTGAAGACAACTTGGAAAATAGCAGGTGCGGAAGTTAAACAGAAGCAAATCTTTTTAGTCAAATTTACGAATGGAAAATATGAGGGACTTGGAGAAGTTTCCTATTCTAGTAAAGAGGAAATTTCTAGAGCTTCGCTTGAAGCGGATTTGGATACATTCTCATATGCTTACAAAGATGCGAATGTTTCACAGTTTTCAGATCTTACAAGACTACTTGATGGACTAGAATTTGAAGTTGAGCAACTACGTTTTGCAATCGAAGCTGCTTTTCTTGATTACTTAAGTGAAGCCACAGAGATATCGAAGTGGAGAATTTTAGGGACAAATACAATTAGTAGCATTCAATCAATGGCATCAATTGGTCTATTTTCTTCTACAGCAGAAGGGGAGAAGCTTCTTGCTGAGAATGCACAATCAAATATTTTAAAAGTTAAAATCTCTAAAGAAACATTCAATGAGCAAGTAGATTTCATAAATTCATGTGACAAAAAAATTGTTCTTGATGCAAATGAATCATGGGGTTCAGATTTAGATAGTTTTGTTGAATCGATTAAAAAGTTGGACCTTACAAAAATACTATTAGTTGAGCAACCATTTGGTAGATACAATGTTCAAGAGCACCAGAAGTTAAAAGAACTGGGTCTCATTCAAGTGTTTCTCGATGAATCAATTGCAGATCATAAGCATTTAAATGCTTTTTTAGATATCTGTGATGGGGTTGTTTTAAAAAGTGCCAAAAGTAAATCTATTCCAAGGATTCTCTCTCAATTAACACAAGCAAGGAACCTTGGCCTGAAAACAATGCTTGGTTGTATGGTGGAATCTAGTGTTGGGATAGCTTCTCTCTTTTCTGTCGCTTATGGTTTTGATTACTATGACTTTGATGGATTTACAAAAATAGAAGTAGATAAATATGATCGAGTATTCTGGGATAATGGGAAAGTCGTTTTGTCAGGAATGAATTAAATTCCAGGTGTTACTTTCTCAATATTTAATTACAATAGAGTATATAAAAAATAATTATTAGGAGTTAGCCTTGTCTCGTTATCATTCATTAGCCTTAACTTTATTACTAACTTCATGTGGTCAGTTTATGACTCGTGATCAGATTGCAATGAAGAATGCGCAAGTTGATGAAATGCCAGTTAACGCTAATGCAACAGTACCAGTTACACTTCCTAAAAATATTTCTATAAAGAGTCTTACGAGTGATGAAGTTTCAAGACAAATAAGTTCTACAACGAAGCCTATATTTGATCACATTCACGATCTTGATCTAGACTATAAGCAAAAGCATTTTGACTTTTGGATCGGTTATTTTTCGAAGAAAGAAAAAGAACGTTTTATTCGTCATGCAAGAAATGGGGCGAAGTATAGAAGTGTAATTAATCAAATCCTAACTTCTCATGGGCTACCAACTGATCTATTTTATGTTGGTCTAATTGAGAGTGGATATAATACTCATATAAGAAGTCATGCATCTGCCGTAGGCCCTTGGCAGTTTATTAAAGGAACTGCCACAAGATATGGACTAAGAGTTGATTCACAAGTAGATGAGAGATCTCACATTATAAAGGCAACAGAAGCAGCTGCTAGTTACTTCAAAGATCTTTATAATATTTTTGGTTCATGGGAATTAGCTCTTTGCGCTTATAATGCTGGAGAGTATAGAATCATTAATGCAATTAGAAAGGGTAATACTCGTGACTATAAAGAACTTGTTAAGAAGAAATTGATTCCAAAGGAGACAATTTTCTATATTCCTAAAGTAGCTGCAGCACGTGAATTATATGAAGACTCCAAAAAATATGGACTTAGTTTACCGAGCAGAATTGATAGCCCATTTGAAAAAGTTAAGTCGGTGAAGGTATCAAGTTCTTTCGATCTTTATAAAAAAGCAAAAGAATTAAATGTTTCATTAAGTACATTTAAGGCATTGAATCCAGACTTGAGACAAAGATGGGTTAAAGTATCTAAGCGTAAGGGACAGGTTGTATTTGTTCCAACTTCAAAACATACTGACTTTTCTGCATTAAAAGATATTGATGTTGTAAGAGTTTCGAGTTCAGATAGTAAAGTAAAGAAAAAAGTTTATCGCGTGAAAAGAGGTGATAATCTAATCACAATATCAAAGAGACTTGGTGTCGATGTTAATACATTAAAAAAGATTAATGGTATTAGTGGTTCTAAAATTTATGTGGGCCAAAAATTAAAGGTTCACAAAAAAGCTAGAGAAGTCGCTTCAAATAACGCAACAACATATAGAGTAAGACCTGGTGATAATCTTTATCATATTTCACGTATGTTCAAACTTAGTATTACTGAATTAAAGAAAATGAACTCTTTAAGATCATCAAAGCTATACGTTGGTCAACAACTTTTAGTTAAAGCTCAAACTAGTAAGTACCGTGTGAGACGCGGGGATAATCTTACAAAGATTTCAAAGAAATTTGGGGTTACGGTAGGTGAAATAAAGAAAGTAAATGATCTGGACTCAAATATTGTTTATTCTGGACAAGTTTTAACAATACTAAGAGATGAGGGATAGTCAAAACTTAAAGACTTCAATATACTAATCGTATGAGAATAGGTTTTGATGCCAAGAGAGCATTTCATAATTTTAGGGGATTAGGTAATTATTCGAGAGATTTAATCGCCGGTCTTAATCGTTATTATCCAAATGATGAGTATTTTCTTTTTACGCCACCTTTTAGTGATGATCGTGCTAAAAAGTGGCTAGATCAATATAGTAAGCTCAATGTTGTTGAGCCTTCAGGTTTTTTTAATCGTAAATTTTCAAGTGTCTGGAGAAGTTTATTTCTAACTGAAGACATTGATAAAAAGCAGCTTGATATCTTCCATGGGCTTAGTCACGAACTTCCAAAAGGAATTGAAAAGTCTAATGTCAGATCGATAGTTACTATTCATGACCTTATTTTTATGCGCTATCCAAACTTTTTTCCTTGGATTGATCGTCAAGTTTATCTCAAAAAATTTAAGTATGCCTGTGAAAGTTCTGATCTTGTGATTGCGATTTGTGAGCAAACAAAGAGAGATCTCGTTAGCTTTCTCAATGTCGATGAAAAGAAAATTCGTGTTGTTTACCAATCTTGTAATCCACGCTTTTACACTCCTCTCGAAGAGGAAGAAATAAATACTGTGCTAAGAAGGTATGGGGTGGGTAAGAACTTTATTTTATACGTTGGGGCAATTGAAGAACGTAAGAATGCATTAAGTCTAGTCAAGGCCTATGCGAGCCTTAAAAAATCAATTAATCATGAGCTTATTTTAATCGGTAATGGTGGTGATTATAAAACTGAGGTTGAGAATTATATAGCAAGTAAAGGCCTAGGGAATCGAGTAAAAATTCTTACGACTGTTGATAACGCGGACCTTCCTGCATTTTATCAGGGGAGTAGCTTGTTTTGCTATCCTTCTTTTTTTGAAGGTTTTGGGATTCCAATTATAGAGGCTTTGTATTCAAAAACTCCAGTTATTACATCTGAAGGATCTTGTTTTCCTGAAGCAGGTGGACCTAACTCTATTTATATTGACCCTAAAAGTGTTGAGCAAATCGCAAGCGCGATAGAGCGTGTCTTAACGGATAGTGAACTGCGTTTTGATATGGTTGAAAATGGCCGTAATTTTGTTGAGAAATTTCACCGCAGTAAGACTTCTGAAAATATTATGAATGTTTACAGAGAACTTGTTTAGTTCTCTGTAATAAGTGATAAATTGCTTAGATTTAATTTCTTTAGAATATCGAGAATTTTAACTAATCTTTGATATTGAACTTCTTTATCCACTCTAAGATCAATTGGCGTTTCTTTATTTTTGATATCCGTAAGTTGTGCTTCAAGCTCTTCTGGACTTAGGTTTTTTCCATCTAGTGCTGTTTGATCTTTGTTTACTTCGATCACAATTGTTTTAGTTTGAGCACTAACAGCTTCTCCAGATTCTGTTTTGGGAAGACTTAGGAGTAGTGCCAGTTCTGATTTCTTAAAGACTGTTGAAGTCATAAAGAATATTAAAAGAAGAAAAACAACGTCAATAAGCGGGGTTATATCTGTAGAAACTTCTTGTCTAGATCGTCTCGCCATAACTTAAAGAACCTTTGATAATGTCTTCTTTTCTAAAACATTTTCCAATTTATCTAGCATTCCTAGAAGATAGTTGTGACCAACATAATGTGGAATCGCTACAATCATTCCACCAACAGTAGTAATAAGCGCCATCGAAATTCCTTGTGCAAAATTTGAAGGGTTATTGAGACCTGTTTGTGACATCACATGAAACGCTGTTAAAACCCCTAGTACTGTTCCAAGAAGCCCAAGTAGAGGTGATATTGTCGCGATAATCTTAATCGTATTTAGACCTTTTTCTGCTTTCGTTACATGCGTTGATACAATTTGTTTTGTCAGCTCAATGATTGAAGATGCGTCACTCGTTTGTGTCAGTCCTTTCAAGTCCTCTTTTAAAGTATCTGCTGTATTATCTGTTGATTTTAATTCAAGAGATAGGAAATACAGTTTTGATAGCATTAGTGCCCAACCAATAATATTAAGAAGTACCAGTAGGTACATAATTGGTCCACCTTGCTCAATGTATTCAAATAATCTCATATATTTCTCCTAATAATTATTCTCTTTTATTTTAAATGATAATGGATATTTAGCAATAAATTTAAATTTTACCCTTGTGCTTTTGATTTTTAACACCATCTTACAAGTGTAGGAAGGAAAGTGATAGAGGAGGTTCATATGCTACACAATCTCGTTTTCCACCATGTTGATAAGTCTCAAAACTTTCAAGATTTCATTGAGAGAAAATTCCAAAAAATTCAAAGAAAATTTAAAGATCTTATGAATGTTAAAATGAATATTGAGAAAGTAGGTCAAGATTTCATGTTTAAAATGATTCTTGAGAGATATGGTCAACCAGTAGTTCTTCATAGTGTTGATCACAACCCTTATAAAGCTGCTTCAAAAGTTTTTTCTAAGGCATCTGCCCTTAGAAATTAATCCCTCCAATAGTTACTGGCCTTAGGATTAGGCCAGTAATTAGCTCTGGTATTATCAAAATTTAAGTATTCGGCAATATTTTCCGAAAGTTAGTTGATAGAAGAGATCAAGGTCGATCTCACGGAGACTCACGGAAGATGAGAATTAATACTAACTACCAATCTATGGTTGCACAAAGGCGTCTTGGTGACGTTAATAGGCACCAGAATGTGGAACAGACAAAGTTGTCTAGTGGTAGTCGTATATTTGAAGCTTCATTCGATCCATCAGGTTTAGCAATCGCTACAGGAATGAAAGCTAGAAGTGTTTCAAATCTCCAGGCCCAACGAAATGTTAATGATGGTGTCTCTCTTTTACAAGTAGCTGAAGGGACACTTAGTGTTATGCACTCAATTAGTGGAAGACTAAGAGAGCTAGCAATGCAAGCAGCTTCAGACACTGTTAATGATCAAGATCGTTATGTTGCAAATAAAGAATTTCAACAAATGGTTCAAGAAACAAGAAGATTAACAGCATCTACAAAATTTAACGGAAACCACATTATTAATGGGAAAGGTTCAATATATGAACTACAAGTTGGAATCGATGGATCAGCTGAAACAAGCCGTCTTGTATACGATCTACAAAAAGTTTTAGCGTCGTCTAATAATTTTGGACTTAATGGTCTTAATATTTTAACAAAAGAAGATGCAAGAAGAGTATTTCAACCTGTTGATGCAATGATTGGTGAAGTTTCAAGTTCAAGAGCGAAGCTTGGTTCAGCAATGGTTAGAATGGAATCTATTAATCAGAATCTACAGATTCATAGAGAAAACCTTGAAGCATCGAAGTCTAAGATCGCTGATGCTGATGTTGCTGAATCAACTACTAATAATGCAAAAGATGAAATAATGAAGAATGCGTCACTTGCACTTCTGGCACAGGCAAATACGAGACCTGCGGCGGCAGTTAAGCTGCTTGGTTAAGATACCAAGTCTTTCCTGAACTGAATCTTAAATGTTGTCCCAATATTAACTTCACTCGTAACACTAATTTTTCCACCAAGTTTTTGAACAAGATGCTTTACGATGGCCAGCCCTAAGCCTGTTCCTCCATAGTTTCGGTTACGAGATTGATCGACACGATAAAATCTTTCAAAAATTCGAGGAAGGTGTTCTTTAGCAATCCCTGGACCGTTATCAGCAATGTAGAGGAATGTATTATGCTCATTCTCCTCCCATCTGAGATCAATCTTTATATCGCTAACACTCTCATTATACTTGATGGCATTTGAAACAAGATTGATGATAATTTGCTCAACCATCTTTGGATTAGATATAAACTCATTGGCCATAAATGTTGTATTTACCTGAACTTGTAAATCTTTAAATGATTGAAGAGTATCTGAGATAGATTGTTCTGTGAGCTCGTGGAGGTTGATTTCACTTAGTTCTACTTCGTTGATTGCTTCAATTGTTGAAAGGCTTAAAAGATCATTAAACAAACTTGTAAGTCTGTCGCAATTGTGAACGATGGTTTGAAGAATTTCTTTCTCAGACTCTGTGTAATCAGCTCTAATTGATTCTATTGTTTGAACATAGCCTTTAATTGCAGTGAGTGGAGTTCTAATTTCGTGCGAAACATTGGCAACGAAGTCACTCCTCATTTTTTCTGCCATTTTCAAACTTGTAAGGTCATGGAAGATACAAACGATTCCGTAACTATTTCCGGCGGTGTCTTTTAATGGGTTGGTGTTAATGTAGAAATACTTTTTCTTTCCTTCTGAAATCTCAATTGCAAACTCTGCACTGAAGGAGTAGCTATCAGAAGTTAAAGAGCTTTCGATAAACTTCATTAGATCATGATTTCTGATTACATCGATATAGTTTAAATTATCAACTTTCGTCGTTCTTTTTGAAAAAGAAGAAACAAAAGCATTGTTTGCAAAAAGAATTTTTCCCTTTGAGTCAATTGCAAGAATAGAGTCTGAAATTGATTCGAGTAGAGTGTAGAACTTACTCGATTCTTTTTTTAGGTTTGAGAGGAGTTTTCTGTTTGTGTACTCACTCTCATCAATACTTCTTTCAATAATTTCCCATTCTGATTGAGTAGAGTTTTCAATCTCAGAGATAAGGTTATCTTTGGTGTAAATATTTGAAAATGAAATAATCTTTGAAAGAATAGAGCGTAGTGGGTTTGCCATCTTCATTGCACCAAATAACGAGAGTAGAGTACTGATGATAAAGATAGGGAAAATATAAATTAGAATTGAATTATTTGTTTTAACAAGAAATTGAAAAATTTTCTCAGCATTAAAAATCATATACACAGAATAAGCCTTTTCCGCAAAAGTTATTTCTGAGTGATAGTAGAGAAAGTCATTATTCAGTCTTTTGTTATAGAGTAGTTTCTTATCTTCACCTTTCAAATCATCAAAAACTCGAAGAATATCTTGATTCTTAACCCCGTCAAAATTATTTGACTTACAGATATACTGTTCGGTTGCATGAAAGAGGGCAAGGTAGATTAGGTCATCATTCAGTGCATTGCAGAGGCGAGGATCATTGATCTCATTATATCGTAAAAAAATATTCACATGATTACGTGACTGTGAAACAAGATTATTCGCAGCCACTTTATTAATTCTATCTCTAGCGACAAGAATTGTTAAAATAATGGCCAAGGCCATCGCTATTGTTTGCACAAGGGCAAAGCGCTTGAAAATTCTCCAGGTGAGATTTCGAAATAATTTATGCTTAGTCGTTAAGGATTCTATAACCAATGCCTCTTATTGTCTCAATAAAGTTTGAGTAATTATTTAGCTTCTTTCGTAGACCAAAAATATGTGTATCGATTGTCCTCTCTGTCACATGGATTGGTCCTCCTTGAATCGTCTCAACAAGATATTTTCTAGTCAATACTTTTCCAGGTCTTTCTAATAGGGTGCAGAGTAACTTGTATTCCGAAACTGTCAGACTTATTTCATCATCACCTGTCCAAACTCGACATTGCTCAGTATCAACAGTGATTCCACGGTGGCTAAGTCTTCCATGTGTCGGATCTGTAATTGAGCCTGACTTCTCTTCTTCTTTCTCGGGTTGATATCTTCTAAGAAGTGACTTAACTCTGGCCTTGAGAACATTGATGTCAAAAGGCTTAGTGATATAATCATCTGCTCCGGCTTCTAGGCCGTCGACAATATCAGATGGTTTAGTTAGCGCCGTAACCATTAGAACTGGTATATTCTTGGTCCGTTCATACATTCTTATAAATTTACAGATTTCGATACCATCAAGGGCCGGTAGCATACGATCTAGAATAATCAATGAGTAATTTATATCTGTTGAGTTTTGTAAATGAGTAATGGCTTCTCGACCTTGATTAATGATTGTCGCTGTAATTCCTAGAGTCTCAAGATTTACCTTAATAAGGTTCGCAATTGCATTTTCATCTTCTACGATTAGTGCACTAAACTCGCTCATTCTTCTTCTCCGGGTTGTGTCTTATATCATGTCCTGATTCAAGGAAAATTACATCTTCGCAAATATTTGTTGAGTGATCTCCAATTCTCTCAAGGTTCTTGGCCACTCTCATTGCTGCGAAACCATCTTCAAATGGGTGTGCATCTTCTTTCATTTTTCTAAAGTATTCTCTAATTATTTCACGGTGAATGGCATTAACTTCTCTATCCGCTTTGATAACATCTGCGGCTAGATTTGTATTTGATGTTGAAAAAGAATCCAAGCTCTTCTTCACCATCTGCATAACTTCATCTTGGAGAGTTGCAAGTAGTGGGTGAGTACCTTTTAGATTTTGGTTGTATCTCTTTATACTTACAGACTGATCTCCCATGCGCTCAAGTTCTGAGTTCATCTTCATAACAGCAAGGGCTGTTCTAAGGTCTGTGGCATGCGGTGCTTTAAGGGCAATATATTTGAAAACATCATCATCAATTTTCTTGTGATACTTATTAATTTCATCTTCGATCGAGAAAATATCATTGAGTGAGTTTTCACTAACAAGTGAAAAGCTTAGGATCTTTTCAACAAGAGCCCCCATCTCGAGAATTTGTTTACGTAAAAAATTAACATTAAGTTCTGCCATATGAGTCTGCCTTTTATCCAAATCTTCCAGTGATGTAATCTTCTGTTTGTTTCTTTTTTGGGTTTGTAAATATTTCTGAACTTGGTCCTGTTTCTACCATTTCACCAAGAATAAAGAAACTCGTGTTATCTGCGACCCTTGCTGCTTGTTGCATATTGTGAGTCACGATAACTACTGTATGTTCTTTCTTAAGCTCGGTCATAAGGTCTTCAATTTTCGCTGAAGCAATAGGATCAAGTGCTGATGTAGGCTCATCCATTAAAATAATAGGAGGATAAGTTGCTAGTGTTCTAGCGATACATAGTCGTTGTTGCTGACCACCAGAGAGGCTTGTTCCATCTTGATGAAGCTTATCCTTTACTTCATTCCATAGAGCGGCTTTCTTCAAACAAGAAATTGCAATCTCTTCAAGTTTATTCTTATCTCTTTCTCCCCAAAGTCTTGGACCAATTACAACATTGTCAAAGATAGACATAGAAGCAAATGGGTTCGGCTTTTGAAAGACCATCCCAATATGACGTCTAACTTCAACGGGATCCATATTAGGCGCGTAGATATTCTTATCACCAAGAAGTACCTCGCCACTAACTTTTGCCCCATCAACTTCTTCATGAATTCGATTTAAACAACGAATGTATGTCGATTTACCACAACCTGATGGGCCAATTATAGCGTTGATTGTGTTAGCCTCATAATCGAGGGAGATACCTTTAACTGCATGGAAGTCTCCAAACCATGCCTGTAAATTTGAAACTTTTAAAGCTATATCGTTCACTTCGAATCCTCTTTAAGACTTCTTGATGAAGAATTTCAAAAATGTATTCTTCTTAAAATAGAGTCTTGCAAAAATATTTAGACCGAGTACAAGTAGAATTAAACTAAATGCCCCGGCCCATGCTTGTCTTTGCCAATCATCATATGGAGAGATGGCATAGTTATAAATCTGTACTGGGAGAGACGCCATTGGTTCTCTTGGGTCATAGCTTACATACATACTTCCAAAAGCAGTAAAGAGGAGTGGTGCCGTTTCTCCTGCCGCCCTTGATATCGAAAGGATTACTCCTGTCATTAAAGATGCACGAGAACCTTTTAAAAGAATGTGATAAATGACTTTCCATCGTGGAAGACCAAGTGCTAGACCTGCTTCTCTTATATGTGTAGGTATAAGTTTTAATATCTCTTCTGTCGTTCTCGTGATTGTAGGCAAAATTATTATCGAAAGTGCAAATGACCCCGCAAATGCAGAGAATCCTTTCATGGAAACAACGATGATGAGATAAGAGAAAATTCCAATAACTATAGATGGAACACCTGTTAAAAGATCAATAGTAAATCTTAAAAACCAGGCTATTTTCCCTTTGTTGTATTCGCTAAGGTAGACACCACAAAGAGTTCCAAGAGGAATGGCGATCAATGCGGCCATTCCAACCATCACGAGAGTACCAATAAATGCGTGCTTCATTCCCCCGCCAATCTCTCCAACCGGCTTAGGAGCGTTAAAGATAAAGTCGAAGTTTAGAGAAGATATTCCTTTTTGAAGTAGGAAATTAAAAATTAAAAATAACGGTATAACAACAATTAAACTAGAAAGTACTAGAGTTGCCTTGAATAATGTATTTTTAAATTTTCGAGAAGAAGATAGTTGCATTAATTTCTCCTCTTTGATTTCTTTGTCTGTCTCCACACGATTGTTCGAGCGAAAAGATTCACAATAAATGTAACGACAAAAAGTAACAGTCCTATATAGCAGAGAGCTGATAGATGTAAGTCAGAATCTGCTTCGGCGTACTCATTGGCCATGACAGATGCCATTGTTGATGCTGATGAGAATAATGAGCTTGAAATAATTGGAGTATTTCCAATAACCATCGCGACGGCCATTGTCTCTCCTAAAGCCCTTCCTAGTCCTAAAACGATTGCACCTATAATTCCTGAGAATGATGGTTTTAAAATTGTCAGGGATATCATTTCAAATTTAGTTGCCCCTAGAGCAAGTGCTGCTTCTTTGTTTAAATTAGGTATAGTTTTAAAAATTTCTCTGCAAACACTTGTGATCGTTGGAATAATCATCAGAGCAAGAATAATTGATGCCGCAAGAATTCCAATCCCGTAACTGACTCCTTGGAAAAGTGGGAGAAAGCCAAGTGTACTTTTTAAAAAAGGAGCAAGAGTATTTTTAATAAATGGGGCAAGGTAGTAAAGACCCCACAAACCAAATATAATACTTGGGACCGCAGCGATTAATTCGACGAAGAGAGAAAGAAAGGTTGCAACCTTTGTTCCAAGATACTCATTTACGTAAATTGCTACACCGATACTTATTGGTGCTGCGATAATCAGCGCAACAACAGACGTTATTATCGTTCCAAAAATAAATGGAAGAGCCCCAAACTCATCTTCGATAGGATTCCAGAAGTCTGTATAAATGAAGCTAAAACCAAATTCATTAAATGCAAGTTTTGAAGCAATGAAGAGCTTGAAAATCATGGCCCCAAGTAGAATAACGATAATCAGGGCGATAAACCTAAGAATAAGATAGGCTAGTTTATCTTGTTTAGAAAAAGAAATGGCCCAAGAGGAACTTGGACCATCTTTTATATTAACAGTAGATTTTTCTATCATGTTCGACATTATAGCTTGTTGACCGCCTCAAGTACATCGCTACTTAGATTTTTTGGTAGAGGTGCATAGAAGAGAGGTTGTGCATATTTCTGTCCATCAGTGAGGGCCCATTTTATAAATTTATGAATCTCTGTTTGAATAGAGTCTTTTTCTTTCAAAGAAATAAGCAGGTAAGTGAATGCTGAAACTGGATATGCACCAGAACCTGCTGCATTGATAATTGACCCTGTGAAATCATCACCTGCTCGTTTAAAGTTTGCGGCAGCAAGAGAAACTGCATTTACATCTGGGATAATGAATTCGCCATTTTTATTTTTCAGAGCAGCTACTGAAAGATTATTTTTTTGAGCGTGAGCTAAATCAATATAACCAATAGTTCCATCTGTTTGCTTAATAAGTGCTGTAACTCCATCATTACCCTTCGCTCCAACACCTGTAACCCAGCGAACAGATTTACCAGTACCAACTTTATTTTCCCATTCAGCACTAACAGCACTTAAGTATTCAGTGAAAATCGATGTTGTCCCTGAACCATCTGCTCTTCTTACTACAAGAATATCTTTTGCTGGTAGATTGAGCGTTGGGTTTAGTTTTACAATAGCGGCATCATTCCACTTATTAATTTTTCCAAGGTAGATATTTGCCAGTGTTTGACCATCTAGCTTGATTCCGTTGTTGATCTCAGAAACATTATAAGAAACCGCAACAGCTCCTAGAACTGTTGGGATGTGCATAACCTTATGCTTTGCCTTAGCTCTATCCTTTTCATTCAGAATTGCATCTGATGCACCAAAGTCTACTGTCTCAGAAACAAATTGTCTGATTCCACCACCAGAACCGATTGGTTGATAGTTGAACTGAATTGTTGAATGAATTTTTGAATATTCTGAAAACCATTTTGAATAAATTGCATATGGAAAAGATGCGCCTGCTCCATTTATTTTAGTGATTGCTAGTGCTTGAACTGAAAATAGTGCAAGTACAGAAAGTAGAAGTTTTTTCATTATTCCGTCCTGTTTAGTATTTGTTTAAATTGACTAAAACAATACAATAAAAGACAGGATTCTTTTGTTAGGATTTAATTAAGAAATTTGACGCGAGAAGCCCCGCGTCAAAAAAATGAGATGTTTCTACATTAAAGTGTATGAAACGTATAATTTAAAAGACTTATCTTTTCCTCTTCTAATCATACAGCTTCCTTCTTCCTTCTTTTCGATAAGATAGCTGTAATAATCTGGATTAGTGTCACAAATCTCAAGGATAGACTTCCCTTCGTGCTCACCGAAATCGATAACTACTTGTTCTTCAGCAATGATACCTGTAATTGGACTTGTTTCTGTGGCCATGTTCCCTCCCTAGAATCTGGCAAAAGTGCAATGATAAAAAATATATATATTTAAAAAATATTAAAACCTATCCATGGTCTACATTTTAATTTTGGGATAATAAAAACACTTTGAAAAGGTTTTTTTAACCGACTGTATTGCTAAAGAAATTTTTAAAGTAGGTCACAATCAGTTTAAATTCGTAAGGATATTGATTAGACATTTGTGCTTTAACAAGCTCTAACGCTTGAAATAGGGAAGTAGGCTCTCTATATGGTCTTGGGGATATCATCGCTGCAATGATGTCTGTGATATTAACCATCATTGTTTCAAAGCCAGAAACTGTTAAATCATTTGTTTTTTGATTTGGTCTCTCCATCTCAGATCTTAGAGTACTAAAGCTATGGTGAGCTTCAATTATTTTAAAGTGAGCTGGCGATACCTGCAAACGCCCTTGCAAGATTTGCACTGAAAGATCAGCATGATTGGAAAGAATCTTCTTATCATTTTCCGTTAAGTCTTCCTGGTCGTATTTTTCGACTGGAATTGCAGACATTCCAATGTCTTTAAAGTAGCTCGTGATAAACATATTCTCCACATCTTTCTCACTATAAGCATGAGAATACTTAAGCACTCCAAGTAAGAAAAGAGCAGAGATAAAAGGTTGTGTAAAAATATAGTGATGACCCTGCTTGATAAATTCTTGGTAAATCATTTCATGCTTTTTTGGATTATCAAAAAGGTACTTGAATAAAATTTTAAGACTTTGGTATTGCAGATTTAAAGATTCATCATTTGTTGGATCTTCAAAAAGATAGCGCAAGTTAAGAGTCAGTAACGATAACTGCTTTTTACAGTTATCATGTGGATTTCCCATTGAAAAAGATCTCGTAATAGTTCTTAGGTTTTGTTGTTGTAGTTCAATGAGTGTCTTTCGATCATTTTCGTGCGTAAAGACTTTTATATGACCTGACTGAATGATACTGATTAGTATTTTACTGTCGAGATACATTCCTTTTCGAATAATGTGCCTGAAGCTTTCATTTTCGTATGCATAAATATCACAAGGAGACGAAGGAAGATTAAAAAGTTCTCTAATTGTAAGTGGAACTAAACTAAGTGCTAAGTGTGATTGTCTAAATAAGTCTCTTGCAGTCATTGATATATTCTAGCTTTTTACTCTTATTGGGGAAAGTGGGCATTCTCCCCCTGCCAACTAGAGTTGCCAACTTTTCGATTCTTGTGACATTTTCAGAAAACCAAGAAAATAATATATAACTCATTAGAATCATATAAATGTTATTAAAACCTGATTATTTAACTCGTCTACAATCCTCAGATTGCTAAACTAATAAAACGTTACGGCGTTAACTCATTTTTGTGTAGGAACAGTTATGGCAAAGGCAAATTACAATTCAGAATTTCTAACTTATTTTAAGAACCCAAAAACATATGAAGAACTTGATCTTGTAGAGAGTGGGGCCTTAAAACTTCACTGGGCAAATTGGAATAAGCTAGTAAACCATCTTCATTCTAGTATTGATAGAGGTGAAGACATCACTCCGGTAAATGAAGTGAATCTTATGCTAGACCAATATAAAGAAGTAGAACTCTGGATTATTAATAAGCAGGGAAGTATCCGTTCAAATCTTTATGAACTATACACTTACTATCTCGATCCACGTCTACGTGAGTTATGGTTCGAACTTAATGAGGAAACTTTAATTTCTTTTAAGAGTTCTTCAGGGCCATTTATTAGACTCCAGTCAATGAGATGGTTTAATTTTGATATTTATAAGTTATTCGTATATCAAAAACTTCTGTCTAAATCTGGAGTGATCCCAAGGTCATTTCGTCTTAGTGTTAAGATACCAATGAGATGTGAATTTATTGACTCTGTTCTGGATGCCATTGATACAACTATTGTACAGGTCTCAAAAGCGGGAATGTTGATGAAGGTTCATTCAAAAGCAGATCTTCAAAGTTTAAAACTTTGTAACAACGTACGCTTCTTTGGAAATCTGGAGCCATTTATAAGATCTATGGGGAAGAAGATCGAGGCAACAAATGATATCTTTAATGGTGATGTATTCGAAGGTCACAATAAGATGAATCAATCGTTTAAATTGAAATCAAATATTTTATCTATTGGAAACAACTCTCAGAATATTTTCTATTCAAATGGACAAGAGTTTTTCTTATTCTTCTCTTATGATGACCTGGCAGACTTAGATAAGTCTGCGCTCAAAGGGCCAATGATTGAGGCCGTAGAAAAATATGAGGAGTTCTCTCTTAAGCAACTTGTTAAAGTCGCTTAAGATGCCCCCGAGCAATGGTGTTAGATTTAATATATAGAAATTCAATTTTTGAATTAAGATGAAAATATTATCTGTAATATCTATAACTTACAAAATGTATTCCTGAATCAGTTTTGCACAGTAAGTAGCATGAAGCACGGCTGCCCTAATCAAAACTGTAATTACCACCAAAAACGCGATTCAATTATCAAAGATGGAACGTTCAAACGACGTGATGACTCTCGAATCATCCAACGCTATAAATGTAAAAGTTGTGGCACTCGATTCTCAAGCTCCACTTTTTCTCTAGCAAAAGGACAGATGAAGAGACGAGTTAATCGCATGGTCTACGAACTTCTTTGTTCTAAGATGTCGATGAATCGAATCGCACGAGTTCTGAGAATCAATCCCAAAACAGTTGCTAGAAAACTAGATTATCATGCAAAGAGATGCGCAATAAAGAATAAGAACTTTCGAGCA
>NZ_AUNI01000015.1:464197-515544 GCF_000447795.1 Bacteriovorax sp. Seq25_V
GTGAAGCAAGTTGAGCATATTCAATTCGATGATCTGATTACAATTGAGCATACTAAGATGAAACCTTTGTCGGTTTCGATGGTGGTAAACGCAAAGAATCGATCAATACTTGGTTTTCGAGTTGCACGGATACCTGCGAATGGTTTGCTTGCAGAGAAATCTCGACGAAAATATGGGAAGCGCAAGAGTGAACATCTAAGAGAGTTGAGAAGTTTATTTGGAGAAATCAAAAACTGTGTAAAACCAAACGCACTCGTACAGTCTGATGATCATAGTGTCTATAATTCCGTGGTTAGAACTTATTTACCACAGGCTACTCATCAGCAATTCATAGGAGGTCGAGGATGTTCAACTGGTCAAGGGGAGCTAAAGAGATTAAGGTTTGATCCAATTTTTACATTGAATCATAACTTCGCAATGCTTAGGGATGGAATTGGAAAACTAATTAGAAAGACATGGGGGACGACGAAATGTCCAGATGCCTTGAGAAACATCTGGAAATTTATATGTGTTATCACAATGAGAATTTGGGAGTGCTAACACCACTGCGAGGGGGCAGTTAAGAAAGAATACATCTCACTTGCACACCATCTTTATTATCTAAGTTTGGTAATCCTTTTTCACACTCTTCAGTCGCAAGTGGACATCTTGTATGAAATGAACACCCATTTGGAGGATTTAGAGGCGAAGGAAGTTCTGCATCTTTTAGTTTAGGAAAGTTTTTAATTTCATCATTATTTGAGATGTGAGCACTTTTTAAAAGTGTCTTTGTATATGGATGCTGAGGTGCTTTGAAAACTTTTTCAGCTGGACCGTATTCAGAAACCTTTCCAAGATACATTACAAGAATCTCATCTGCGATATAATTTACAACAGAAAGATCGTGAGAAATGAAAATATAGCTTAGGCCCATTTTCTTTTGTAGGTCTTTTAAGAGGTTTAAGATCTGCGCTTGAATCGAAACATCAAGGGCCGAAACTGGTTCATCAAGAATTAAAACTTTTGGATTGAGGATAAGCGCTCTTGCAATCCCAAGTCTTTGACGTTGTCCCCCTGAGAACATATGTGGATACTTATGTGCTCCTTCTGGTCTAAGTCCAACGAGCTCCATTAGTTCTTTTGCTTTTTTTAATGCCTCGTCTTTAGAAACGTTAGAGTTAATTAAAAGAGGATCAGCGATAATTTCCCATGCTTTCTTTCTAGGGTTAAGAGAGTCGAGTGGGTCTTGGAAAACCATTTGAATATTTCCATAGCGCTCTTTAGAGGAGATATCATCAAATGATTTATCGCCAAAATAAATTTCGCCACCAGTTCTTTTCTCGAGACCCATTAGTGTTTTTGCCAGGGTACTTTTTCCACAACCAGATTCACCGACTATACCAATTGTTTGATTCTTTTTGATGCTAAAACTCAAATCATCAAGGGCCTTTACAAATTTATTTGGTCCTTTATTGACGGGGTAATATGTTTTTAAATTTTTTACTGTTAATACATTTTCCATTTATATCTATGCCCTTAAATTATAGTGTGTGGATACAGCGTACTTCTCTGTTTTCAACTTCTGAAATTTTTGGAGTTGAAACATTGCAGTCATCTTTCTTATTAAAACAACGAGCATAGAACTGACATCCCTGTGGCCTATGGTGTAGATCGGGGACGATTCCAGAGATAGAGAATAGTTCTTCTGTCTTTGTTGTATGAAATGAAGGAATAGAGTCAAGTAGTCCTTTTGTGTATGGATGTTTTGGTTGGTTAATGACAAGATCAGTTTTCCCTGTCTCGATTATTTCTCCTGCATACATAACTTGAATTCTATCTGTAATATCTTTTACAACAGAAAGGTCGTGGCTTACGAAAATGACAGACATATTAAACTTCACTTTAAGAGACTCGATAAGGTCAATGATTTGCTGTTGAACAGTTACATCGAGTGCTGTTGTAGGCTCATCGGCGATGAGAAGTTTTGGATTACACGCAATGGCCATGGCAATCATAATTCGTTGGCTCATCCCACCTGATAGCTCGTGTGGGTATGCCTTTAATCTATCTTTTGGAGCTGGGATACCGACGTTGTAGAGAAGATCAAGCACGCGTTGTGCTTTTTCTTCTCTTGTTAGATTTGGCTCGTGGATATCAAGGACTTCAGTGAGTTGTTGTTCAACTGTATAACATGGATTTAGTGAACTCATCGGATCCTGAAAGATCATTCCGATTTCTTTTCCTCTAATCTGTTGCCATTCTTCAGTTGAAATTGTCAGAAGATTTTTACCATTGAAGATGAGCTCATCAGCTGTAATGATTGCGTTCTCTGCAAGAAGCCCCATTATGGCCATATTTGTGATACTTTTTCCGCATCCTGATTCCCCAACAACTCCAAGGGTTTCACCCTCGTGAACGTTAAAGTTTACATCGCGAACGGCTTCAATGATTCCCTTCTTCGTTTGAAACTTAATTGAAAGATTTCGAACTTTTAATAATATATTCATTTTATCCCTTTAAATTATCTTTTTAGTTTTGGATCAAGTGCATCTCTTAAGCCATCTCCAAAGAGGTTAAGCCCAAGAACTACAGCGAGAATACAAAGTCCTGGAAATGTCACAAGCCATGGAGAACTTTGAATGTAAGGTCTCGCATCACTTAGCATAATTCCCCATTCAGGGGTGGGTGGTTGAACACCAAGACCTAAGAATCCAAGAGCTGCCGTAGAGAGGATACCTTCACTTAGGCCAAGTGTTGTTTGAACAATGAGTGTGGCCATACAGTTTGGAAGAATTTCTTTGATCATTATTCTCCAAGGTCCAGCACCAAAAGTTTGTGCGGCCATAACAAATTGTCTCTTCTTTATTTCAAGTACGTTTGCTCTAACGAGTCTTGTAAAAGATGGAATATTAACAAGCGCTACTGCGATGATGGCATTTGTAAGTCCTGGGCCAATAACTGAAACAACAATAATTGCAAGAAGGATACTTGGATAGGCCATAAGGATATCAATCATTCTCATGATGACGGTATCGACTTTTCCGCCAAAGTATCCGGCCATAAGACCAAGAAGAGTTCCTGTAACTGTAGAGATGACAACGATTGAAACACCTACAAAAAGTGAAATCTGAGCACCCCAAATTAATCTTGAAAGTACATCGCGACCGAGATCATCTGTTCCAAGAATAAATTGAGTTGAACCACCTTCTGCCCAAACTGGCGGTAGTCTTAACATTCCTGGAAATACTTCACTGGCTCCATGGGGAGAGATGAGGGGAGCAAGGATCGCTAGGATTATAAATCCTAGAACAAGGGCAAGCCCAACTACTGCACCTTTGTTCTCGCTAAAATGTTCCCAAAACTCTTTTGCTTGTGTTTTAAATGTAATTTTTTCTTCTAGTATATCTGTATTCATTTTATCCCTAACTTTATTATCTTAATTTTGGATTTGCATACGTGTAGATTATATCCACGATGAAATTGATCGTGATAACCATAATCGCAATAAACAGAATCCCTCCTTGTATTACTGGATAGTCTCTTGCGTGAATACTTGCCACTAACCATTTCCCAATTCCTGGCCATGAGAAAATTGTCTCTGTAAGAATTGCTCCGGTGATGATACTTCCAAAAAGTAATCCGATTACTGTAACAATAGGAATAAGAGCATTTCTAAAGGCATGCTTCCAAATTACCTTCGTATAGCTTTGACCTTTGGCCTTTGCTGTTTGAATGTATGGAGCACGAAGAACTTCAAGAACGGAAGATCTTGTCATTCTCGCGACAACTGCGAGAGGGATTGTTCCCATCGCAATTGTTGGAAGTATTAAATGTCTAAGGGCACTGATAAATGGTTGAAATCCATCCATCTCAATAACGCTTGGGTTAAGAGAGTCGATGAGAAGTAATCCTGTTACAGTTGGTACATCAAAGAGAACATCGAGGCGCCCCGATACTGGGGTTATACCAAGATTAACCGAAAAGATGATAATGAGAATAAGCCCCCACCAGAAAATTGGCATGGAGTAACCAACGAGAGAGGTTCCCATTAAGAGGTAATCGGGCATAGAGTTTCTATTTGTTGCAGCATAGACACCTGCAGGAATTCCTATCAGGATTGCAAAGATCATCGCGCAAATTCCAAGCTCTAAAGTAGCAGGGAAGCGGTCGAAGAATTCTGTTGTAACCGGTCTCTTACTCACAAGAGAACGCCCGAAATCACCTTGAACAGCATTTTTCATATAAATGGCATATTGTTCAAGGATAGGTTTATCAAGTCCAAGATTTTTCTTCATCTCCATGTAAACTTCTGGATCTGCTCCACGTTCTCCAAGCATAAGCATGACTGGATCACCTGGTACGAGACGAATTACAATGAAGGATAAAAGCGAAATCCCAACGAGTGTTGGGATTAGCTGAAATATTTTTTCTTTTAAAAATTTTCTCATTTATTACTCAAGTTCAATTTTATCAAAAATATCGCCACCTAGTGGATCGATTACGTAGCCCTTAACATTCTTTGCCATTGCTCTAAATACTGTAGAGTGGGCAATAGGAACCCAAGGTGCTTGTTCTTTAAAAATAACCTGAGCATCTCTATAGAGCTTCGTTCTTTCTGCTATATCTGTGATTCTCTTCGCTTCATTTACAAGTTTATCAAAGTCAGCATTACACCATCTTGCATAGTTTGAGCCTGCTTCAACTGATTGACACCCAAGAAGAATGTGTAGGAAGTTGTCTGGGTCTCCGTTATCTCCAGACCATCCTAGTTGTAGCATTTCGTGCTCTCCTTGAGATGATTTCTTTAAGTATGTAGGCCAGTCAAAAGAAACTAGTTTTACTTTTATCCCGATTTTTGCAAGGTCTGCTTGCATTAATTCACCCATCTTCTTTCCATTTGGATTGTATGGACGAGATACTGGAAGAGTCCAAAGAGTTGTCTCAAACCCATTTGGGAAACCAGCTTTTGCAAGTAATGCTTTCGCTTCGTCTACGTTGTAATCATAATCTTTAATGTCATCGTTATATGACCAGATCGTTGGAGGGAGTGGGTTCTTTGCTACTGACGCGTGACCTAGGTAAATCGCTTCAATATAAGATGGCTTATTAAGGGCCATGGAGATAGCTTTTCTTACTAGTAAATTATCAAATGGCTTTTTAGTCGTATTCATTGCGAGGTAACCAACGTTAAGCCCTGCTCCTGACATTAGTTTTAAATTAGGTTCTGTTTTAATAGATTCAAGATCTGATGGAGATGGTTCAATAACTAAGTGACACTCGCCAGCTTTTAATTTTTGAAAACGTACAGATGCGTCAGGAGTAATAGAGAATACAAGTCTTTCAACTTTTGGTTTCTCTGAGAAATACTCTTTATTTGTAACATACTTAATAACATTATCTTTTTGGTAAACTTGGAATATGTATGGCCCTGTACCAATAGGATATGTATCAAGGTTTTCTTTTTTCCCTTCTTTACTTAGGTTGTCTGCATATTCTTTTGAAAGAATACTCATGAAACTCATTGCCATATTTGCTAAGAATGGGGCTTCTGGTTTGTTGAGAGTGATTGAAACTTCATGATCATTAATTTTGTCGATGCTCTTGATTAGATCACCCATTCCCATACCTGAGAAATACTCATAAGTTC
This sequence comes from Bacteriovorax sp. Seq25_V, assembly GCF_000447795.1. Taxonomy (NCBI): domain Bacteria; kingdom Pseudomonadati; phylum Bdellovibrionota; class Bacteriovoracia; order Bacteriovoracales; family Bacteriovoracaceae; genus Bacteriovorax; species Bacteriovorax sp. Seq25_V. The sequence continues at coordinate 469,824 of NZ_AUNI01000015.1, forward strand.
CGCCACCAATCATGTGGTACTCACTACTTTTATCAAACATTCTATTGAATGAGAAAAGCACATCATCAGCATTAAACTCACGAGTAGGAGTAAAATATTTAGTCGTATGAAACTTAACACCTTTTCTAAGCTTGAAAGTATAAGTTAACTTATCTTCACTGACTTCATAGCTTTCAGCTAAGCTTGGATAGATCTCTGTTGATCCAGTTTTAAAATCAACAAGCCTGTTATAAATTGTATGGGCCGAAGCATTGTTTGAAGTACCATCTGTTGTTACTTGTGGATTGAATGCAGTAGGTGAACCTTCCGAGCAATAAACAAAAGTATTTTTATTGCTTTTGCCCCCAGAACAAGACACGAGTGTGATTAGTGCGGCTGCACTAAGAAATAGTGATAAATGTTTCATTAATAATGTCTCCATAAAGTTTTGCGTGCACTTATCATAAGGAAATGGTCCGATATTTGAAAGTTGCTCCGAGTTAAAAAGCTGACAATTTTAACGTGATATCAGATACTTACAATTGTTTAAGCTCGAGTAAAAGTGTAAAGTTTTCATGCTAACGGGTTTGTGATGCAATGCGTTGGTGGGTGTGGTATTTTGCCATCGAATAATGTCTTAGATGGTTAGATAACTACCCGGAGGAATTTGTGAAAAATTCGCATATCAAGAGTTTATTAATATTACTTTCTATGTCTCAGGTTTTGGCCGCTCCTTACTCGATGCCAGATGTAAGAGATATTTCTGAGAACAATTTTGATAATACAGGTTTTGCACGTGGTGCAGAACACGTAGAGTTTAGTTCAAAATCAGATGTTTCTATTGGCCAGGAAATCATGGTCTTTGATAGATACCAAGCAACTTATACGATGGAAGATGGAAAATTAGTTAGAGGGAGATCTCTTGGACGTCTTGACCGTTTAACTGTCGTTGATAATTCAGAAAATACTCCTGATAGGAAAATCTTAGTAAAAGTTAATTACTCTAAAGACAGATACATGACTAATAAGACAGTTCTTGTAAACTTAGACGGCTTATCTGTTTATGAAGATTATAAGAAATTTGATTCTGATGTTTTCGTTGTACAAAATATTGCAACAGAAAAGTTAAGAGTTTATCAGAGAGTATGTAAGGATAACTCTTGTCCTCCAAAAATTATCCTTGAAACAGACTTTGTTGCTGGTTTTAAAAAAGGTGATGAGAAATTCGCTTACAGAACTAGAGTTGGTAGTTTTAGAGTTTTTGAATGGCATAAGTTCTATCAAGATAAGAACGGTGGTCATTATCCATCTTGGTACGATCCAAGCTTCCCATCTGTTCCTGATGCGGATGAGAGTTGGTCAAAATGGTTTAAAGATGACGTCATGCCATGGAAGTCTGATGGGTCAATGATGAGAGGAGCATTTGGTTGGTACACTGCTCTTGTTGAACCAAACGCTAATGAGCAGTGGACACACGGAACAATCGGTTGGGGAGACTCAAGTGAAGAGAATATTAAGAGAGCAAAAGGAGAAGATTTCCTAGGGAAGATTGCTTCTACTTTTACTTCTCTTAGAAGTTCAGGATGTTCAAGAGTTTCTAATAAGGCAATTGCATTTTTAAGACATATACTTCCTGTTGGAACACCAATCTTAAAAGTTTATGCACTTGAAAAGTACCAAGATGAAGCTTCGATGAAGAAAATCTATAATAAGGAAGCTAAGTTTACGTGGGATTATGCGCTTACAACTGATGGGGTAAGAGCTACTAATAAAGATGCTACTTCTGCACATAAGAATTTCGTTGAATCACGTGGTCTTCGTTCAGATGAGATTTTAGAAGAGGGAACTTTTGAGTTCTCAAATTACCCACACGTTGTTCAACCACGTAGTGCAAAGTCTTCACAGTGTGACGAGTCTGATACTGATAGACTTATCTTAAGCGAAGCAGATAGAACATCTAAGAAGGATGTACTTATCTCTGATATTAAGAAAATTAAAGATAAAGAATGTAACCTATACAAAATCCCTGCAGATGCATTTAAAGGGGTATTCTATGTCGATACAGGTCTTTTTGATGGATATGATCATCCAAAAGCAGAAGGTATTATCAAGGGTGGTTTTAACTCTGAGTTTTTACCGAGCTACGTAAAGATTGGTTCGTACAAGAAATAAAATAGGACTGGTGAATATATGAAGAACTTAAAAGTATTAGGTGTAGCTTTTTCTCTGATGGCCATCACAACGAGTGCGGTCGCAAGTGAAGGGATAAGTTTCTCTCGTGCATGTGAGAGGGGACAAAATATTACAATCTCTGCGGTTGGGGATATTTTGTTGCACGAGACTTTACAAAGACGAGCTGTAAAAGAGAATTCTTTTGAGCCCCTTTGGGAAGAAGTTATACCATACTTTGAAAGTTCGGATTATTCGTATGGAAACCTTGAGGCTCCTGCGGCTGAGGGAACTGATAAAACAGGTGCTAAAGTTCGTGATCCAGGATTTAAGTATGATGGCAAAGTGTACTCATCATATCCAATGTTTAATTATCATCCAAGTATCATTAGAGAGCTAAAGAAGAGTGGTCTTGATATTTTATCAACTGCTAATAATCACTCTCTTGATAGACAGTCGCGTGGAATTGATCAAACGTTAAAAGAAATTGAAAGTGAAGATATCCAATTAGTTGGTACAAGATATAAAAAAGACCAGAAGAAAGATAAGCTGGAAGATTGGTATCGTGTTACAGATATTAACGGAGTAAAGGTTGCGTGGATTGGTTGTACATTTATCATGAACTATACAAAGTATAGAGAAGAAAATGGTGCCGTGGATCCATACGATCAAGTTATGTTTTGCAAGTCGACTAAAGGGCAGGAAAGAATTCAAAAGATTATCGCAAAACAAAAGAAAGAAGTTGATGCTATTATCATCACTCCTCACTGGGGTAATGAGTATGTGAATTCGCCAAATGATATTCAAAAAGAATTTGGCCGTAAATGGATTGAGATGGGGGCGACAGCTGTTATTGGCTCTCACCCTCACGTTTTACAACCAATGGAAAAAGTTGTCGCTAAAGATGGTAGAGAGGGATTTATTATTTACTCACTTGGTAATTTTGTTTCTAACCAAGGTGGTAAAGAGTCTGAATGTAATGGTGAAAGAGCCTGTCTTGCGAAGAAACTTGCACAGCGTTCTTCGGTAACTCTATTCTTAGGACTAACTAAAAATAGCAAGGGAACATTTATTAATGGTGTGAAGGCCCTGCCAATGAGAATGGTTAATCAGTATGACAATGATAATATTAAGCTTGATCTTATCGAAAGAGAGTTCTCTGAGTTCGACTCTGAGTTGGCTAAAGATGAGAGAGCGAGATCCCCAGAAACTTTTGGAGAGGGAAGAGAAGAGGTGAAGCATATTAAATCAATTCTTCCTGCTGCAAATTTAATCTATAATGGGGAAGAAGTAGTCACTAATCCTGGTTGTTAATGACGATATTTTTGATGCCTTAATTATTTCATTAAGGCATCTAACTTCTTAAGAAAATCTTCCTTACTTTTTGATGTCATTGTAATTTCTTTATGAGTTGTGTTTTCAGTGATCGTAAGAGAAATTTCTCTAGATTTTACGCCATTGATTCCTTTTACAATTTTATCTAGTAATCTAAAGTGGCACTTTTCTTTTCCTTCAACATAAACCATTGTTCCATTGTTGGCCTTAAGTTTTGGAATCATTCTATCATTTTGTTGAATCTGATTTGAAAGTGAACCTGTCGCATTGGCAACATCACAAAGACCAACGAGATCACTCGTATCAATTTCAGGGAGGCATGGCTCGCTTGATGGAGTGTGATCGAATTGCAGATCATATTCGTCTATAACACCAGCATCTCTTAGCTCTTCAATAATCTCAGCAACAGTATCTCCTGTTTGGCATGTTATATTTGCATCAGCACCAAGTTTAATAAGTTTTGAAACATTATCAATCATTGTCTTGTCTTGTATTTTTTGCATGACTTCATAGGCTTCTTTCTCTTCTACGGTCATACTAGTTCTAAAGTCAAACTGTGGTTCAGTCATTTGCTGCTTAAAGTTAAGCCCCATTTTTCTTCCGACAACTTGGGAGCAAAGAATATTTTCTCCCATCATTAAATTCGTACTGAAATCATAATGTTCGGCAATTAATTCAGTTAATCCATTTACTTCTTGAAAGCCTGTGGCATCAAGGTATAGCTGTCCCTGTAAAAGAGAGCCTAGAAAATTTTGATCAATTTCACCCTTTGCCATCTCTTTAATAAATGCTTTTGAGTCATTCATATTCATTGAAAAATTATAGAATCCATCTTTAAGCGCTTTGGCGTAAATATCACTTCCTGGAGAGAATCTTTTTTGAAGCTCTTTGAAGTATTCTTCTGGAGTATTTGAATTATCTCGTGCTTCTTTTAAGAGATAGGCATCTGTGTAACCAGATGGTTGAGCGACGTTTGTTTGATCGAGCAGCTTTTGCAAGTCCTCAAAACGATTGTGTTCATGATAGCCATTAATTTTCATTAGCCCTGATTTTTCATCATAATTCCAATTGATATCTTTCATTGCCAATTTTTCGTAGGCGCGACTTAGTGATTTTTCAAAGATTTGTTGATTTTTACTATCATCAAGTTTGTACATCGATATTAAATTTTTCAGGGCCTCTGATTTAACGTCAACTTCCTGATCATTCCCTGATATGAAAGTAATATTTGCAGCAATCATCTCAATTGTCATAGGATCGTCTTGAAGTTCTGGAGCACCATCTGAATTTATACCAGGAAAGCCAATACCTATTCCTCCCATGCCAAAACCGCCACCCATTCCGATACCGCCACCACCATAGCCACCACCATAGCCACCACCGTATGGACCACTTGTAAAATCTGTGGAAAATGTAAATGAATGTAATAGTAAAATTATTAATAGTTGAACTCTTCTCATAGAGTTCTTTTCGGAGTTTTACTCTTGGAGTTGAGTTAATGGAACCCGAGGAAGTTCGTCGGTTATTTTTAGTCGAGCTTCTTTACTTTCTAGTATTTTAGCTGAAGGATCGAGATAAATGAATGAGTAAGAGCTAGAGTTTGGTGCGATATTAAGTTCTTTTTCGGCCATACCGAGTTTAATGATATTTAATTGTTGTTTGAGGTTTCTGATCTCTCTTGCAGATTGTTCAATTTGATTCTCTTTCTCTTTGATTTCTTTTTGTTTCTCAATATATTCGGGATCCGTTGAACTCGTTGCGAGTAGGTGAAGTGTACTTGAGAGATCGTCTAGAAGTTGAACATCACTTCTAAAGTTCACATCATTTTGTTTTGACTTAATCTCGGCTCTTAAGTTTTTTAAGATTAGATCTTTATCAAGTGGGAGGGTCGTTTCTCCATTGGCAGTTAGGGAAACACCTGTTGTTGAAAATATAATGTCTTTATTCGAGTTATTTTCGATGAGCAGATGAAGTTTTAAGTATTCGGTATCATCTGTATAATCGAAATTATAATAATAGGTAACAGGTTTTTGAGTATGTTTTAAACGATACATAAAACCATGTTCAGTACTGTAAAGTTTATTTTGTGATTTGTAAGTATAGTGCTTAGTCGTGGCACACGAAGCAAGGAAAGAGATGAGGATATAAAACCAACATCTCTTAAGCATAGTTTGGCCTTGTGACGTATTCGATTGGATCTTCCACGCCAGCTTTTTGGAAGCCACGTAATCTTAGCGCGCAAGAGTCACAAACTCCACAGGCCTTATCTCCTCTGGCATAACAAGAATAAGAGTGGATAAGTGGCGCCTTAAGCTCTAGGGCCTTATTTACGATCTCATGTTTTTTAAGACTTATTACAGGAGTAATAATTGAAATATCTCCGGCCTTCGTTCCTTCTTTGATAAGGTTGTTGTAAGCCGCGTAGTAGCTTGGACGGCAGTCTGGATAACCTGAAGAATCTTCATCAACAGCACCAATATAAATCTTCTTAGCGCCTACAACTTCTGACCATGAAACTGCCATCGCGATAATGTGCGTGTTTCTAAACGGAACATAGCTGTCAGGAATTTCTTCTGAGTCGCCTTTGAATTGTTTGACATCAATTCCATCATCAGTAAGTGAGCTTCCTCCAATTTGCTTAAGGAAGCTTACATCGATAATTTTTCTTAGGCTTGGATCAACTCCGTAGTGATCAGCAATTTTATGAAAACAATCAAGCTCACGCTCTTCTGTTTTTTGTCCATAGTTTAAGTGAAGGAAAGCAAGATGCTCGTGGGCCTCATTGGCAATGGCAGCACTCACTAATGAGTCCATTCCACCACTTACTAATACAACTGCTAATTCCTTCGACTTTGACATATACTTCCTCTAACAATTATTTGCAGTCTCTTTAATGAAGTTTAGAAACTGCTCTGTTGCGAGCATTGCCTTTTCTTTTTTCTGATTGAGACTGCCTTCTTTCTCACTTAGCATGATGTAGAATTTAATCTTTGGCTCAGTTCCTGATGGTCTAAGATAAAGTCTACTTCCATTCTTAAAGTGATATCCAATAACATTACTTTTTGGGAAGTCGAGAGATCTTTTCTCATTAGTTTCAAGGTCTTCGATAATTTTTTGCTCGTAATCTTCTATAACGCTAATTTCATGACCACACAAGTTTGTAGGCCTCAAACTTCTAAAATGCGCCATAATTCGTGTAATTTTTTCAGAACCTTCCTTACCGAAGTAGTTTAGGTTTAAGAGAGTTTCCTCTGAGAATCCAAACTGCTCATAAATTTTATCGAGTGCTTGAACGAGATCAATTCCTTTTCTCTTATAGTAAAGAGCAACTTCTGACATAAGAGTTACAGATGCAATCCCATCTTTATCTCTTACAAAGTTGTGTGGAAGGTAACCAAAAGATTCTTCAGTCGCAAAAAGGAAGTTCTTATTTGGTTGTTCAATTTCCATTTTATTCATAAGACCACAGATCCATTTGAATCCTGTCAATGTGCTATGACTTTCAACTCCGTAGTGTGCTGCGATTACTTCTTGGAGAGGGGTAGTTACAACAGTTTTTACAAAGTATGAATTCTCAGGAAGTTTATCTTGCTCCTTTAAGCTTTCAAGAATGTAGTGAAGCATAAGGATTCCGATCTGGTTTCCATTGAGATAAACCACTTCACCGTTATGTTTAATTGCAACACCAAGTCTGTCTGTGTCTGGATCAGATCCCATGACGATATCACCACCAGTTTTTTCCATGAGGTCAACGGCCATTTTAAGGGCCTCAGGGTTTTCTGGGTTAGGGCTTGAGACAGTTGGAAAACTGCCATCAGGTTGTGCTTGCTCTTTTACAACTTCAACATTTGTGAAGCCAAGATCAGAAAGACCTCTAAGGCATGGAACTAAACCTGTTCCGTGAATTGGAGTATAAATGATCTTTAAGTCTTTTCCATTATTTCTTGAAAATGTTGGGTTAACCGCTTTTGATAGAATTGCTTCAAAATACTTATCTTCAACATCTGTTCCAACCCAATGAATAAGTCCTTTTTCGAGACCGTCCTCAAAGCTCATCACTTTAACATCTTCAAAACGTTCAATATTGGCGTAACGATTGATGATATTCTTGTCGTTAGGAGGAGTAACCTGTGCTCCATCATTCCAGTAAACTTTGTATCCATTGTATTCTGGTGGATTGTGAGAAGCTGTTACCATAACGCCGGCCTGTGCTCCGTGATGTCTTACAGAGAACGAGAGTAGGGCAACAGGATTTAGCCTTTCATAAATATAAGCGTGAATTCCATTGGCCGCCATAACTGCTGCTGTTTCTTTTGCAAACTCAAAAGAGAAGCGACGAGAGTCGTAGCTGATTGCAACTTTTGGAGTCTCGATATTATTTTTTGCACTATAGTCTAAAACCTCTGAGGCCAGGGCCTGAGTTGCTTTTCTTACTGTGTAGATATTTATTCTATTATTTCCCGCACCAAGGATTGATCTGATACCACCTGTACCAAACTCAAGTTCACGGTAGAATCTTTCTTCGATTTCTTTCGTGTCGTTAGCATCGATTAAAGCTTGGATCTCAGCTCTGCTTTCCGGTGAGAAATATTCGTTATTTGCCCAGGCCTGTGCCTTGTCTAATGAATTCATGTTTACTCCTTGAAACTAGGGGCTCATTTTAAGAAATTGGAAAAGATACGTCCACCTTTTCCTTATATGAGTTGTGTCAAAATACGCCTAGAAGGCCCTAGGCGCGTGTTTTAATGTCATTAGTCAAAGCATAATTGACTAGTTGGATTGAAATATACGGAGCCTGTAAGATTTGTCCCCGATGTACTAGTATCATCTATGGTGCTTACTCCATTAAGTCTGGAAGAATCAATTGCACAGTAGGAGAAGTCAATAACACCAGCAGGTTGTGTTAGAGATTCCCAAACAAAGTAGTCTTTATAAATTCCGTCGAAATCTTTTATGTAGGTATTTCCAACGTTAGTTGCCGAACCACCGATACCCGAAAAGATTGCATCAACTGTTCCTGTTGCACTTGAAGTAAAGCTATTACCTAGAGGGATACTAGCATCTACAGATGATGCAGTTCCTGAGTTTACAATATCAAGATTTCCCATATTTGTTGGAGTTATCCCATCAGCTGTAAATTTTGATGCATCAATAGTGACGCTACTTCCTGATGCATAGATTTTATCGGTTACAATCATTGCCCTTCCAGCTTTTGCGCCAACATTTGTCGTTCCGGCAGTGATCGCAGCAGCGTTTGAGGAGAAATCGATCTCTCTTGCAAAGATCAGTATTAACCCACCGCCAGGAGCTGAACCATTACCTTTTCCAAGAGGTAGACAGTTCTTTGGATCATCACAGTTCGTATAATCACTAAACATAGAAGGATTGTGTGTAGGGTGAGTAGTTCCTTTGTTTAGAACTGATATATTTGCAGAAAATGTGAGCTTATCTCTAACTCTTACTGCAATAATTCCACCTTTTCCATTGGAGTAGGGATTTAGTGTCGGAGTGGATGCTACTGCAAAATTAGCAATATTTGGAACTCGAAGAACTTGAATTTTACAATTTGTATAATCAACAGAACTTCCTGAGGTTAGGTCTGTATTTGGTTTAATTGTGTCATAAAATTCAAGCATTACACCTGAAGTAACAGTCTTAATTCTTTGAAAACCATATTCTCCTGTTCTAAGAGGCCCACATTCTGATGAGCTAGCTGTAAACTCTGAGACATACCACATGATTTCGTCTCCTGGATTATACCCAGTTGTTGATTCTATGTTTGCACTTCGACCATCAGGAGAGAAGTTTGTAACAAGGTGATTAACGTAACTAAACGAAGATAAATTTCCGTCTGCACCTGTTCCAAAAATTTGAAGTGGATTTGGACCCGCTCCTACAGGAGTCTCAGTATTATGTTCAAAGTAAATATCTAAGTTACCACCGACTATAATCGTTCCGGCCGTTGAGTCAGTATAATTAGGGTATTGTGACCCTGTTCCATCTGACCCTCTTAAGAAACCTTCTTTGAAAGCATATACAACCTCTGGTCCTGTACAATCTGTTGATGTGTAGAAAAATACAGTTGGTGTGAACCCGCCACCAAGACTATCGCCACTTGGTAGAGTTAAATAATTTGTGTCACTGATTGTTTTACAACCAGAAACTAATTGATGAGGAGGAGGAGCAATTCCTGCATCGACATCCATTCCTAAACTCACTCGATAGGATTGAGTTAAACCTGTTCCTGAGCAAGTATTTGCTACATCATCAATAGCTAAGCAGCTGTGAAAATTTACCTTTGGCCATGATCCATTGTTATAAGTAAATTCTGAAAATAATTCTGAGTCTCCAGGAATTGGAAGAGCACAATTTGACGTAGTAAGTTTGAATGTAACACTTGTATCGTTACCATCCAATGTATGTGTTCCTGAATATGAACATTTCGTAACTCCTTCAAGGATTGTCGGGCCTCCACCTCCATCCCAAGCTACCAAATAAAATTCCCAAACACCGTTTGGGAGTTCAAGCACAAGATCACTATCATTTACACTTAATGCTTTTGAAAGACTGAATTTATCATCGAGTGTATGACCGACTAGCAGTGCCCCGCCGTTAGCAGTGGAAAGTGAGCCCGTCAGTGCCGCAAGGTCAACTTTGAAGCTAGCTGAAGAGTGACCTTTCTTACCTGCGCAAGAAGCAAGAAGAAGTATTGTTATTAGGAAGGAAATGACTTTCATTTTTTAACCCTTGGGGAAGTTCACTACAACCTATCTTATCGTTACTTTTTTGCTGAACATAAGTTCAAGGGCTTATGAATTTTGGTAAATAAAAAGATGCCATTTATCTTTGTCAGTCCAAATTTCAGTAACTTAAAATTATTAATTAAATGGAATCTGCATAACCTCCGATAAGGCCTTATCCATATAACTACTTGTTTATTTGAAGAACTACATATAGATTATCTTTGTTTGGATATAATTAGATTGAAAGGAGATAGAGATGGCAAATCCTAGCATGAAACATAAGTCGAACCAGCCAGGTGCTTGGTACTGTACGGATCCTGATGATGATAATGGAGAGGGATGTATCGCTTGTAACGTTTGTTATACAGGTGCTCCAGACTTTTTCGCTGAAGATGAAGATGGAAATGCTTATATTAAAAAGCAGCCAACGACTCCTGAAGAGATTGAACTTTGCCAAGAGCAAATGGATGCATGTCCAGTCGCTTCTATCGGGAACGACGGCTAAAACTCAACTATGGCAGGTGGATCTCCACCTGCTTTTAGGCGCTTAAGCCCCCTCAAAATAAAGAAACTTGTCAAAGCCCACAATAAAATCTATGTTCCACGAAATTATTCTTTAGATGGGGGCAATCATGAAGAAGCTAATTATTGGATTACTAAGTATTACCGCGCTTGGGCAAGAGGCATATCTTGATGCGCCTTATGAAAACCTTGTTCATCCAGTCGACAATGCTAAGAATATCAAATCTTTTAATTCCGTATCAAACACGAAAGAACTGATTTCAAAAGTTACATCTGTAAAATCTCAGGGCTCACGCGGCACTTGTTCAATTTTTTCTGCAACAGCAATACTCGAGGCCATGCTTATAATTAAGGGTTATGAAACTAAGGATGTTGATTTATCAGAAGAGTGGTTAGAATATCTTGCGATGTCCACAAATGGCCTTAAAACAACTGATGGTTCATACTCATATGCGAATTTCAACGCTATCAAAAAATACGGAATGGTCTCAGAAAATACTCTTCCATACATTAGTGAGGATTGGAGCGAAGGTGGATTTTCAAGTCTAAAGAATGAAAGATGTTCTCACTTAACTGGGAATTATTTAAAAAATTGTTACCTTGGTCACTTCGATGCGCGCTTAATAAACTCAACCCTTACAGCACTTAAAGATTCTGAAATAAGTGGCGCACAACTTGTTTATGACCTAATCAAAGAAGGAAAAGAGTTTAAAAAGAAAGTTAAATTTTCAAATACATCCTCACAACTATATTCAACTGCAGAAATTAAAAATTATCTGTCTAATGGAATTCCATTAACAATGGGAATAGATTTTTTCTACGGTGCTTGGAACCACAGAAAGGCAGCTGAGTATGGTATTGGAAGAGATGCTAGTAATTGGAATGAGGGGATCGTTGGTTATCCAGAATATAATAGTAAGGATAGGACAATTTCAAGACAGCATCGAGCAGGTCATTCTGTGATGATCGTCGGCTATGATGATAATTATGTTGTGACAACTAATGTATTGATGAACGATGGTACATATAAAGAGTTCAATTATAAAGGCGTTTACTTCTTTAAAAATTCTTGGGGAACTTCAAGCTTTGGTGCAACAACTAAGATTGGGAATGAGTACTATCCAGGCTACGGAATAATTACACAAAAGTATGCTAATGAAATGGGATCGTTCTACGTATTACCAGTAGAGTAGTGAAGACGCTGGGACTATGTGTCCCAGCATTATTTTTTATCTTGTTATTGTTGTCATCGTATCACAGTCGTTACCCTTGTAAAAATCTTGTAGTAAAATTGTACGTTCGCGATTGTTCATAATTTCAAGCATAATTTGTCCAATACGATCATTCTTTAATCCTTTCTGACCAAATTCTTTGTCTAGATACTTTTGGGCTTCGTTAATCGTCATGACTTTACCATAAAAGCGAATTGTGGAAGCTTCTTCTTTTGCTTCTAGGATAGAAAGATTTTTTCCTTCTATTTCAACTTCTGTCTTTCCAAAAGATTCTGCGTTAGCGATCATTTTCATATAGTTCTTTGCTGTAATAATTCTTCGGGCAAGCACAGCAGAGTCATTGTGGGATTTGATAATTTTTCTATCCTTGTTCTTATCAGGATCTCCAAAAATATCATTATTCGTTGCTAGAAAATCATAACCAAGCTCAGAAAGTTTTTGAGAGTAAACCCAAATTTCTCTTCCTGTTGAAGCATCAACACATGCATTAAGTTTTTCATCTTCACTCAGATTACCTATGTCTCCTGATTCATTCACGAAGTATCGCTCTTTGAATGTATCAAATTTTTCATCGAAATTTTTGTTTTGAGATTCTGAAAGATCTCTCATTTTTTCGATGAATTGTTTTCCATACTTTCCATAAACATGATTTTTTACAATATCTAGAGACTTGATTATTTCACGAAGGCCACCATCTTTCGAATCTTCCGAAGAGTATTCTTTTTTCGCGATTATTGTATCAAGTCGCTTGTTTAGCTCTGTCATTTTCTCAAGTGCAGTAGTTAACTCTTTCTCTCTTTTTTCCAGTTCTTTACTTTTTAGAAGTTCATTAAACTCTTTGACTGTTAGTTTTTCACTTCCTAGATCAATTGTGTAAGTTTCATCGAATACTTTCTTTGTTGACTCTCTTTTCTTTGCGATTGTTCCTAGTACTCTATTGAATGAACTTGAAATATCATTCAGAAATTTTGAATTAAAATCCTTAGGAGTCATCTCCATTAGACTTTGTGCATCGTCAAGCATTGCGAGTTTGTTTTTAAACAGAATATTTAGAAATTTGTCTGCTCCTGTCGATTCATTAATGTAATCAGTAAGAACTTCTTCAAGCATTGGTCTAATAAAGACAAGTTGACCTAGAACTTCTGCTTGTTGATACGTCGCAGATTTGCCAGGAAGGTCAACAATTGGATTTTTAATTTGTTCAAAAATATCAGAGATTAATTTCTCGGTCTCTTTATCAACATTATTTACTTGTGTTGTTTTTATTTTTTCAAGTTCTACAAGTGACTTCTCCTTAGCTTCGGAGAATGCTTTATTTGCTTTTGTGACTTCATCGAGAAGAAGTTTGGCCACTTCCTTATCTTTATAATGTTCATCTGTATCGATATCGAACATTTCTAGTGCTCTCACCTGATTTCTTACATCGTAATAGGCACAGTTAAGTTTTACAAAAGTTTCGATATCTGTTTCATTTTCAAATTCAAATCTCTTATCAAAGATACCATTAATAAAACGGAGTATTGAAGCGACGGCCAACCCCCCATAGGCAACGCTAACTCCAGCGGGAGAGTAGAGTCCAAATTGTGCAAAAGTTTGAATAACATCAGCTGAACGTTCGAGAAAGGGAGTCTTATCAAGATTTGTACATTTATTATTTGAAAATAGCGTATTCATTCCATTCATTAATTGAGTTAATGGAATACCATCGATCTTCACATCTTCCGTTGCTGGGATTACGTCTTTTGTTTCTTTTCCTTGTTCTTCTGCTAATTTATTCAGTTGTGCTTCTAGTTCGTTAGAGCTTGTAAGAATCTGATCAATAAGGCTTTGATTCCCATCAAAACAATCATCCTGAAAAACTGTCACAATAGATTTTAAGCTATCAACTGTTTGCTTATAGGTCATCGTATTATTCAAAGGACAAAACTCTGGTCTTGTCGAAGGTAGTTTATTTTTTTCAAGAATTTGTCTTATCTCTTCCTTTAGACTAGCGTCTATCTTTGCGTATTTGAGCGTTTTGACATAGTCACTAATCGAAGGAGTCTTATCAGGCTCTTTGGCCAGAACAGATAAAGTAAGTACTGTTGAAAGTAGGGCAGAAGTCCCTTTTCTTACGTAAGACATAAATCCTCCAAAAAACCAGTGTCGCATTGCGGCATTATTGCTTTTTTGGAGGTATAATTCATTAAAAAAACAAGAGTGTGTAACTAATTACACACTCTAAGTTATTGAATATATTTAATAAGCTTCAAGGATTTGGTGACGAAGATGCTTCTTTTCTTCATTAGAAAGTGAGTGATCATACTTATAAATTGACTCTAACCATTCTCCGTACATAGGATTTGGTAAAATTATATAGCTTCTTCCAAAGTCGTTTTTGTATTTCTCCACGACCTCTTTTCTCTTACCGAATTCTACTTTTTCAAAGTCTTTATTAAAATCACCAAGAGCATCCCCAATGTAGAGAACAACATTGTATTTTTTTAGAATTTCTAGTCTTCTTTTTTCCTTACTCGAATTTGGATCTACTTTAGGTCTGAGTTGGTTTCTTGTAATTGGAAAGCCCTGTGCTTTTAAATTCTTGTATGTTGCTTCAAAATTTTTATTGTTTCTATTTGTTACATAGAAAGTCGTAACATTATTTCTCTGGGCATAGTTTAAGAAGTCTACAGCTCCTGCAACAGCTGGTGCTTGGGCGACTTCTAGCCACTCCGACCAGTTTTCCTGATTGAACTCTCTATCTTCAAAAATATTTTTTACTTGATAAGGAGAGTTATCAAGAACTGTCTCGTCAACATCAACAATTATCGCAAGCGGTTTTTTACTTTTTATCTTTAAGCTTCTATTAAGCTGCAACCTTGCTGTATTATATGCCTGGTAAGATAGGGCAGTAAGTTCTGCTGAGCTTTGTTGCCATACGGTTGCTAGGTCTGAAAAATTTTGCTTTGGTTGCTGCGCACATGACATCAGCAAAAATAGACTAAGAAAAATTAAATTACGTAACATTTTATCTCCATTTATTAAAAAAACTATTTTATCATTATGGTTATGGAATTTAAATGATTTCACTTCGAAAATAAGTGGATTTTTTTGGTCAAATATTGTTTTGTCTTGAGCATATCTTACCAATATTTGATGAAAATCTTTAAGAGTATTAAAGTAATATAAATGGATTTTTTTTAAAAAAGGAAGGAACCTATGAACCCAACTAATCTTCAGTTAGTAGGGACAATTTTGTTTGCAATGGCAATTTTGCACACATTCTTAGTCTCTAAAATTCAACACCTCGCACACAAGTATCCAGAAGGATCAATGATGGAAAACTTACTTCACTTCTTAGGAGAAGTAGAAGCTGTTTTTGGAATTTGGTCAGCAATTTTTCTAGCTTACTATACGGCTACTCAAGGCCTAATGGTTCTAGATGAGCACCATAAAGTGATTGGCGGAGCTCTTAAGTACTTAGAGCAAGACCTGAACTTCACTGAGCCTGCATTTGTATTCGTTATTATGTGTATGGCCGGTACACGTCCAATCATTCTTTTCGCAGAGAAAATTATTTTAACGATTGCGAAAGTTATCCCTTTACCAGGAAAGATGGCTTTCTATGTTGCAACGATGGTCGTAGGACCGATTCTCGGTTCATTCATTACTGAGCCTGCTGCGATGACTGTTACAGCTTTAATCCTTTTAGATTATTTCTACAGTAACAAGATGTCTGATAAGTTTAAATATGCGACACTTGGACTTTTATTCGTGAGCATTTCAGTTGGTGGAACTCTAACACACTTTGCTGCTCCTCCAGTATTAATGGTTGCGAGTAAGTGGCACTGGGGAATGGGATTTATGATGGGGAACTTTGGTTATAAGGCAGTTGTCTCTATCTTAATTTCGACTCTTATTATTGCATTTATGTTTAGAAAAGAACTTGAAGGAAAGCTTGAAATTAAGCAAAAGCATGACAACTGGATGGTTCCAACTTGGTGGATGACTCTTATTCACTTAATCTTTATGGCACTAGTTGTTTATACAGCTCACCATATGGTTTTCTTCCTAGGTCTATTCTTATTCTTCCTAGGGTTTACAAGTGTAACAAGAGAGTATCAAGACGAAATTAAACTTAAGGAATCTCTACTTGTAGGTTTCTTCCTTGGTGGTTTAGTTGTTCTTGGTGGTCAACAAGCTTGGTGGTTACAACCAATTCTAACTCAACTAAGTGACCTAACTCTATTTATTGGAGCGGCTGGTCTTACTGCTATTACAGATAATGCAGCTCTAACATACTTAGGATCACTTGTTGAGCTAAGTGATGGGGCTAAGCATAGTCTTGTCGCTGGTGCTGTTGCCGGTGGTGGTTTAACTGTTATCGCTAACGCTCCAAACCCTGCTGGTTTTGGAATTCTAAAAGGCTCATTTGGAAAAGATGGAATTAGCCCTCTTGGACTACTGATGGGTGCAATTGGACCAACAATTCTAGTTATGATCTTAATGGAATTACTACCAAATTTAGTAGCTCATTAAAAAATAATGAGGGCCGCAGTAGCGGCCCTTTTTTTATCTGAATTTATCTAATTCTTTAAGTTTTTTTATTAAGAAGTCTGCATACTTTTTGTGAGCAATCTTATTTGGATGTCCATCGTTGAATACTTGTAAGTTTGAAAATAATAAGTTTGGATCAAGGTCACTATTTCGAAATTCCAGCTTGAAGTCATTATCTCTATTTTCCCAGTATTTGATATTGCGATTTTCTAACTCCTTAAGGAAAAAGGCTCTATCCTCTTCTCTTTCTATAAATGGAAATGGATAAAATTCTGAGACAATGAAATTTCCCTCTGGAAATTGTTGAAGATACTCTTTTTTTAGTACCTCTAAAGACGTGATGAGTTTTAATATTTTTTTCCTATTATCCATATTATCAAAGTGATAAATAAAGCGTAGGAAATAATATTCAAGCTTAATAGTTTTAAAAAACTTCAATAATAAATAGGAAAAGTTTCCGGACATTGTTTGGTCTTTTATAATTACATCACTATCTGTAACCTCGTAATCAACAATTGCATCGTGGTACCAACTTAGGATTGAGAAGTCCTTATTTACTCGTTTTATATGATCATCAAAGAGGGTGTAGATATAAACACTTCCCTTGGTCGAAGGGATCAATTTGTTAAAGTCATAAGATCGAAAATAGATAATTTGATTAATAGGACTTCCACCAGAAAAGCCGAAATTATAAATATTGTTGGATTCTAGCGAACTCGCTACCAGAGAGCTAAAAATGTCATTATATTCAACGGCTTCTCCAAAAGTATAAGAGCATCCTCCAAATATAATAGACGGACCATCCTTGGGATTAGTAAATTCGTTACTTTCATTAATATTGCTCTTGCTTGTTCTGAGCCCGAATTGGTTATAGTACAACTTTTGGTTTAGCACTTGCGTGCCATTAATATTTCTAACGAGGTTTAGGCTTTTCGCATAGTGAGAGAGTTCTCTTGCTACTGTTGGATTTATTTTGTGGTCTAAGTCTCTAAGCTTTTGAGTTTTTAAATTCTCTATCTCTGCGAGAGAATTTAAATTAAACAAAAATAAAATAATCAGTTTTAGATTAAACATTAGAATAAGCTATATATAAATGGAGAGTAGGGATTGCTAGGCCCTGCAATAATTAGTGCTGAAATCATCATAAAGAAAATGAGTAGTGGTAGAAGCCAATACTTTTTACGAGTTTTAAAATATCTAAATAATTTTGATAGCATACTATAAGATAATTGTTATAATAGAAGTATGTCAAATTCAAATGAAGAAATGTCAAAAAAAAATCAAGTAATTTTTGTTATCAATTTAATGATTATTTTCTCTATTTTAGGTTATTTTAAATATCAGTATTTTTATATTGTTGTTCTTCTTCTCTTTTTATCACTTTTTTTTGATTTACCAAGGCAAAGCGTTGTAAAAGTTTTTATCAAAATATCTAGCGGTATTAATTATATTATTTCTCCTCTTTTATTTTTTCTGTTTTTCTTCTTCGTTTTAACCCCATTTTCTATGCTTAGGAGAGTAGTTAGCAATGACTTAAAAAAATTCAAAAAATTAGAGACTGGAAATACGAGTAATTTTAGTGTGATCGCTTTGAACAACGAAGAAAAAGAATATCAGGAATATTGGTGAAAATAATAGGAATATCAGCTTACTATCATGATAGTGCCTGTGCCTTAATTGAGGATGGGAAAATTATTGCAGCTGCTCAAGAGGAACGATTTTCTCGAATTAGGCACGACTATTCGTTTCCAAAAAAATCGCTCGAGTTTTGTCTCGAATTCGGCTCTGTAAAAATTGAAGATATTGATGCTGTCGTTTTTTATGATAAGCCTTGGTTAAAATTTGAACGTATCGTTGAAACATATTACTCTCAAGTTCCTCGTGGGTTTGAGCTCTTTAAGCAAGGTCTTCCTATTTGGCTCAAAGAAAAGATTTTCCTAGAGAAACAAATTAGAAAATTTATCCCCTCGCAAGTTCCAATAAAATTTTCAAATCATCATTTGTCTCATGCCTCCAGTGCATTTTTTCCATCTCCATTTCAAAATGCATGTATTATCACAATGGATGGAGTGGGAGAGTGGGCCACTACAACAATTGGTGTCGGTTCGAATAATAAATTGAAACTCATCCAACAAATGGATTATCCACATTCTGTGGGATTGCTATACTCATCATTTACTCAATTTGCTGGATTTAAAGTAAACTCTGGAGAATATAAACTTATGGGGCTCGCTCCGTATGGAAACGTAAACTCCGATAGAGTTGTTAAGTTACTAGAGCTTTTTAATGAAATTTGTCATGTATATGATGATGGCAGCATTTGGCTTAATCCCGACTATTTTGAATATTCTCATAGTCTTAAAATGATTAATACTACTGTCTGGGAGGACTTGCTCCAGATAAAGTCACGTCCTCTTGAGTCCGAACTAACACAAGAAATATGTGACTTTGCTTTAGCTGCACAATTGTTTTTAGAAAAGATTGTTTTAAAAGTAGCTACTCATGCAAAAAAAATTACTGGCGAAGTTAATTTGTGTCTTGCTGGTGGTGTTGCATTGAATTGTGTTGCTAATGGTAAATTGATTAGAGAAAAAATATTTGATCAGGTTTGGATACAACCCGCAGCTGGAGACGCAGGAGGTGCCGTTGGATGTGCCTTGGGTTATTACTTTAGTTTGGGTCATGTTCGTGAAGTAATGGACACAGATGGTATGCAAAATGCTTACTTAGGTCCTGAGTATAACGATCAACAAATAAAGAATGAGTTAGAACGATTAAATATTAAATATCATGAATTTTCTGAAATTAATAAATACTGTGAAGCAGCAAGTGAGCTGATTATAAATGAGAATGTAATTGGTTGGTTTCAGGGACGAATGGAGTTTGGTCCAAGGGCCCTTGGTAATAGAAGTATTATCGCTACCGCATTGAGTGAAAGTATGCAGTCTCGTATTAATCTGAAAATAAAAAAGAGAGAGGGATTTAGACCTTTTGCACCAGTTGTGATGTATGAAGATATGCAAAAAATCTCAAGCTCTATTATCGACTCACCATATATGTTGATTACTGATCATATAAATGAGGATTTGTTAGTGGGAAATCCTGTAGATGTTGAAAAACTTTCTCTGAATGAAAAGAGAGCGCTGAAAAAATCTATCTTTCCCGCGATTACACATGTTGATAAATCTGCAAGGTTTCAATCTCTTAAAAAAGAGGTGAATGAGAAATTGCATCTCGTCTTGTCCAAAGTGAAGGAAAAGAAGAAGTGGGGAATATGTGTTAATACATCATTTAATGTTCGTGGTGAACCGATTGTTGAGAGTCCTCTCGATGCGATCTCATGCTTTTTTCATACAGATATGGATTGCCTTTGTATTGGTTCATTTATTGTCCATAAGTCAGAGCAGGATGAACAGGTTGTTAGTTACTTCTTAGAAAATTCTAAAAAATTTGAGCTGGATTAGATGGAAAAGAAGCATGATAAGTTATTTGTTTTTCTTCTTGTTGTACTTGGCTTCATTGCGAATTTCTTCACCGCTTTCTCATTGAAATGCTTGAGAGGTGATGGTCACTTTTGGTTAAGTAATATCTTGGCTGATCATCAGTTTCACCATGATCACCCGACAACTAGATTGATCATATATCTATACCAAGTCATTCCTGTTTTTGTCTTGAACTTCTTTTCTGAAGTCGTGCCTATTGAAGTTAGTTATTCATATGGTTTAAATTACTTTCTTATATCTCAATCCATTCTTTTATATTTTGTATGTAAATATTTGAAAGATAGAGACAGGTTTTATTTATTTGCAATATTATCATATTTTATCACATATATTGGGGTTGATTCTTATGCATGTGGCGTATCTAATCTATCTGTTTCTCTTGCATGGATTGTGTTAGAAAAAATAAAGTTTAGAAAGACGTCATATGATTTATTCTTGATTGCCGGTCTCTCGACACTACTAATCTTTACATATGATATGAGTTTTTTATTTTTACCTCTATTTCTTTGGGGTTTGTACAAGAGTGAAAAGTTCTCTGAAAAAGAAAAAAAGTATCTCGGTTTAATTCTCTTCTCGGTCTTGCTTTATATGATTTTTGCTTTGTTTTATACTACCACTTCATATAGAAAACATGTATCGGGCGGCTTTCAGAGCTTAAAAAATCTTCCTTTTTTTCTGTTTTTCCAATTCATCTTTTTTGCTTTGATCTGTAAGGTAAAAGAGAGAATCAAAAAAAAATATGTTTGCTGGATAGGTAGCTTAATTTTGTGTATTGGCTCTTATCTCATTTTGGAATTTATTTACAACGGTAGTATTGTGGTATTGGCCACTGCGAATTCGTATCATTTTCGAGTTTATAGTATTCCTGTGACTGTGTTTTTTATGTACTTGTATAATTCCGAGAAGCTTAAGATTTCTAAGATTTCTAAGGTTTGTATTGTTTTAATTGCTACTATTTTAGTCTTGGTGAGCGGTTTTAGTTCGATGAAGTACAATGATGGAATGAATCAGTTTCGAAAATTATTAACGAGTCAAGAAAAGCCGTGCATGATTTTTGATCAAGCTAATCTCGATCTCATATATGGTAATAATCAATGGAATGATTTATATAAAAGCTTGAATTTCTCAGGCACCAATAAAATTCTAAAAATAAGAGCATATCGTACAAACCTAAAGTCAGAAAGTTGTCTTTTGCAGTCGTATAGTCGGGAAATTTATAGAAACTCAAAGCTCGACTTAAGTCTTTTCAAAAAGCAATAATTGGTCATTTTTATTAGTAAATAGTACATATATCATTTATAATTTAGTTATGATGCCTGAAAAAAAAGTTAGAATATTTAATATAGAATATGAAGAAGATTTTATCGAAGAGTTTAAGTCTGGTGCCGAAAATATTCTAAAAAAAGCATTCTTGGGAAATGACCAATTCGTAAAAGATTTCGAAGATAAATTTGCACGCTATCAGGGAGCCTATCAGTCAGTTGCTGTAACATCAGGCACAGGAGCTCTTGAAGTAGCCTTGAAGGCTATAGGGGTTAAAGATAAATATGTCTTATTACCTACAAATACATTTATCGCAACAGCAATAGCAGTTGAGAATTCAGGTGGGATTCCAGTTCTTGTGGATGTTGAATCTAAATATTTTGGGATGAGTTATGTTGATTTACAGCAAAAATTGAAAGGTTTAAAAGATAAAGAGATTGCAGCTTGTATACTCGTCCATATTGGGAGTCATTGCGCTTATGACGTTGAGAAAATCGTCGACATCTGTAAGCAAAGAGGAATTGAATTAATAGAGGATTGCGCTCAAGGTTTAGGTGCAACTTTAAACTCGAAAAAAGTTGGTTCTTTTTCACGCTTTGGGTGCTTTAGCTTTTTTACAACAAAGGTGCTTGCCATGGGAGAAGGGGGAGCAATTACTTGTAATACAGAGGAAGATTACCAATTGTTAAAATCAGTTAGGCAATTTGGAATGAATCTTGAAAACAGCATCTCTCACATCAGGCAAGGAAGCAACTACAAGCTCTCTGAATTTAGTGCTCTTTTGGGAGTACTTGATTTAAATAGGCTGCCATTGAGGGTCAGGAGACGGCAAGAGATTGCGAGATTGTACCAGGATAATTTAAATTCTTATTTATATGAGTGCATAAAAGATTCTGGTGATTTCTGTGGGAGTTATTATAAACAGGTTGTTTTAAGTAAAGTGATTGATAGAGAGAAAGTTATTCTTCACTGCCAAAATAACGGAGTCGCTATAACCGGTGGAGTATATTACATCCCAATCCATCGACAGCCATACTTTGCAGACCGAATAATTGGAGACTTTCCTGTCGCAAATAACTTTAGCGCAGTTCATTTTTGTCCACCATGTTACCCTGAACTCTCAAATGAAGAAGTCTTGTACGTATGTGAAGTGTTAAACGGTATTTCTCATGATTAATCATTTTAAAGAATTATCCTACCTTGTTATAGAAGTAAATTCGTCATGTAATTTAAAATGTTTAAGTTGCAATAGAGAAGAGCTCGTTGCTTCAGGAAAGCGAGAACCAAAAGAAATAACTCCAGAGGAACTTGAGCAACTTTTATCTAAGTTTAAAGACTGTCGTATTGACACAATAAAATTGGAAGGTATTTCTGAACCAATGTTGCATCGTCGTTTCGACGAGTGCGCAAGAGTCGTAAAGAAAGTATTTCCATCTGCCTTTGTTATTATTGCGACTAATTTACAATATCAAATTGAGAGAACTACATTTAAAGAAACTCTTCGATATGTTGATATGGTATATCTTTCTATTGATGGTGTAGGAAAAATTTATGAAGATTTACGACCACCAGCAAAGTACAAGCGCTTATTGAGTTCGCTAGAATATATTAAAGATGTTATCCCAAGTGAGGACAAGAAGAAGTTATTTGTAAACTTTGTTTTAGGAGAAAATAATCTTCAGTGCCTAGATGACATATATGAACTTGTCGACAATTATGAGCTTGCAGGAGTGCGTATTAATTTAGCTCAGAATTGGTCAGAAGATCAAAAGAATAGTCTATCTTTAAAACTTGACGATATTTCTTCATTAAAAAAGTATGCCAAGGATGTCAAAGGCGTTGCTGGTTGGAAATATGAAAATTGCTTCTGGCCCTATGAGGGATTAGTCATTGATGTGTATGGAGATGTTAGGCAGTGTATAATAAACACGACACAAGAAGCTTTGTGTAATATTTATAAAGATGATGTCGAAGAATATTTTAATAGCAGCCTTCACTATAAAAAAACAAGAGAGCTCTTATGTAAAAATATAGCGGCTGATAATTGTAAAAATTGTGATTATTTTTATCTCGCTGGTATTCTTGAATCAATTATACCTCAAGAGTTAAGGATTCCCTCAAGAGAGTTTAAGAAATGAAGGAGTTATGTTCAGGATTATCTGGAGCTAAGCTTAGTTTCAAAAATACAGATAAAGAAATTGTTGTGAAAAAAATTGAAGGTGATTTTACTAAACTGAAGCAACAATACCTTTGGTTCGACAAATTTAAAGACATTGAGAAATTTCCACGTGTTTCGCAATGGGTTGAATCCTCTTCTTATGGGCAATACGAAATGCCCTTTTATTCTGAGCATATTAATTTTTCAGACTATATTCAGAGCAAACCTTTCGAAGAATCGAAAAATGTTCTTGAAAATATAATATCTTTCCTCGAGGATCGACTCCATCCAAAAACAATATCTTCTTCCTTTTGCATCGTAGAGTATATCGATGTAAAACTTAAGAACAAGGTGCTAGAAGCACAAAAAATATTAGATGCTGAAAAAAAAATCTTTGGCTATCTCAAATCTGATGAAGTCCGCGTAAATGATGTTTTGTATAAAAATATTGTTCCTATTCTTGATTTTTTTAAAACTAAAACTTTTGAAGAGAAGCTTTCACAAAGGCCATTTTGTGAGATTCATGGTGATCTAACAGCTGAGAATATAATCGTAAATGATAATGGTGACTTTATTTTACTAGATTGTAACCCTCTGTCTGGCTTTGACAATATCGTTGTGGAATATTCAAAATTATCACAATCTTTACACTCTGGTTATGAAAATTTTGATAAAGTTGAAACCGTCGAATTTGGTGATGACTTTATCAATTTCAACGTACCGACTTCAGATAAAACTAAAAGTATAAATTCATTTTTTGAAGAATACTTGAAAGAGCGGCTTACTATAGAAAAATGGGAATTGTACTTTCATGAGGCCATTCATTTAGCAAGATCTTTGCCCTATGCTGCTAAGAACAATAAAAGAAGATTCCATGTATTATACGGTAGAATGTTACAACTATTTAATCAGGTTATGAATGAATATTAAAAAAACAGTATTTATTCCTTGTTATAATTGCGAAAAGCAATTGGTTCGCTTATTTTCTGCTTTAGAGAAAACGGACCTGACACAATTTGAAGAAATTGTATTCATTGAAAATTGTAGTACTGACAATACACTAGCTCATTTGATGAGTTACAAAGATAGTTCATCACAAGCGATTAAAGTAATATCACATCAGAAGAATTATGGACTTGGGGGGAGTTTCAAGTCTGCAGTTAAGTATTGTCGTGAGAATAGTGTTGATTACTTATTTTGGTTTCATGGAGATTTTCAGGCAACAGTGGAAGATCTAAAAAAAATGTATGATCTTGTCGTTCTCCAGAACCCGGATTGTGTCTTTGGCTCTCGTTTTATGTCTCAAAGTGAACGATTCAATTACTCATCATTTAGATATATTGGAAATTTAGCTATAATGGCATTATATTCACTGTTTTTGTTCACTCCTATAAAAGAGTTGGGAAGTGGCTTGAATGCATATAAAGTTTCTAGTCTCTCTACAGATATAGAAGACTGGCCAAATCATATTGCTTTCGATGCTAACTTACTTTTTCTCTTTTATCGAAAGAAAACAATATGGATGCCTATCAACTGGATAAATATTGATCAAGTTTCTAATGCAAGAAATTTTAGAGTTGCAAAAGACCTTATAAAAATGCTGTTTTGTTATTTTTTTACTCGCAGATTAATGTATCTCAAAAATAGTGAAGAAAGACATTGTGAGGTTTTCTAGATGGCCTTAAATATCTATGTACTCGCTTCTGGACGGTCTAAAAGGCTTACTGTTAATAATTGTCCTAAGCCTTTTCTTCCCATCGGTGACGAACTTCTAATTGAACATTCTGTGAAGTCAAATACTCGTGGAATCGATTTTCCGTTTAAAATTAAGTTTGTAGTGAATGATAGAATTTCTGAGGATAAGAATTATTCAATTCTTAAAGAGAGATATCCGGATGCAAGTTTTATTAATATTGGGAAGGAAACACGTGGAGCTTTAGAGTCCTTGTATGCCGCAATGAAAATCGATTCTGACTTGGACTTGAAGGATGGGGTTGTTAGCTTAGACTGTGATCTAGGTATTGATGCCAGAGATTTCTGGACTGAAATAAAAAAATCATTAGGAAAACCAAGACTCTGTATTTTTGACTCAACGAATGATTCTTTCTCTTTTGTTCGTACTCAAAAAAATAATGTTTTAGAGATAAAAGAGAAAGTATGTATTTCTAATCAAGCTGTCGCCGGATTGTATTATTTAGGCAATTCTTTAGATCTTGTTGAGCGAATTCGTAAAATTATAGAAAGTGAGAATGAAACAGAGTTATATATTTCATTGTTATTTAATGAATATTTAAAAAATGGTGACCTTGTAGAATTTTCAGTCGGGGGGAATCATGAAAGCTTTGGTGTCCTTGATGAATATTTACAATATGTAGATAAAATTAAGGATATCTAACTTGAATATTTCAATCGTAATAGTGTCAAAAGATAGAGAGGAGCTTTTAAATAATTGCTTAATGTCTATTGATAAAAATTTTGCATCTCATAAAAAAAATGCAATTAATGTTGTAGAAGTTGTTGTTGGCTTTTCTTCTAGGCCAACGCAAATTAATTATCTTCCTCATGTGAGCCCGCTACTTAAAACTTTACAGTTTGCCGATGAGTACCCTGCTTATATAAGAAATAAGATTGTAGTTAATGTAATAGGAGATTATGTCCTCTTTCTTGATGATGATATTATTTTAAATGATGACTATTTAAATAACCTTGATCAAGTCTTTAAAGAAAATTCTTCTGAGATTGATGTTGTCGGTGGTCCTGATTGTGTTTATCTTAATAGTTCAAGACTAGAAAGGGCCGTTTCAGTTGCTCTACAGTCGCCATTAACAACTTTTAAGACAAGATATAGGCACAATTTATTAAAGTATTCTTCTGGTCATGAAAGTAATTTGACGCTCTGTAATTTATTGGTAAGAACTTCAATATGTCATCAAATAAACTTTGATGAAAGGTTATTAAGAAACGAAGAAAACGATTTTCTTAATAGGCTTACGATTCTTGGATACAGGATGTTACGCTCTGAGAATCTGTTTGTTTATCATAAGAGAAGAGACGGTCTATTAATTTTTAAACCAAGTTTTATCAGTGGTTATTACCGTTTTAGAATGTGTATGCTTAGAAAAGAAAATTTTGACTTCATCTATTTCATTCCATTACTTTGTCTCATTCTCGCTATTACTCTTTTTTTTACATATATCGATGTTCTAATGCTTTTGATGGGATTTTATTTTTTTCTAAACTTAGTTACTTCTTTTGTATATTCTCTTAAAAATAAGGAAGGACAACTCTTTCTTTGGGTAATATTTGCACAAGTTATGATCGTCTCTTCTTATTCCTTGGGTCAAATATATGCTCTTTGTCGAGTGGATTTATATGGAAAATAAAGTTTTGACAATTTTTGGGATTGATTTTCATATTAAAGCAAGTCCTGACATTATGAGACTGTTAACTTTTGACTTTAAAAACTTCAATAAAGTAGAAAACGAACTTTGTAAGAAAGCTATCTTTATCGAACAAACTAACAATCCTACGAAATACTCCTTTACTAGGTTGGTGTGGAAGAGTGAAAGATATAATATATTTGAATCAAAAAATCACAGACTTATTTCTTATGCAAATGGTGATGAAATTCTTGTTGATTTTAGTACAGATAAATTTGAAGTATATTCTGTTGACCATGTTTTTTTACACGAAATGATTTATCTCATCATTTTATCACGACTTGGTAAAATTCTAGATTTGATTGGCGTTCATAAAATTCATGGAATGAGCTGTGTATACGAAGATAACTTATATTCTTTTATAGGAGCAAGTAATGTTGGAAAGTCGACATTACTTTTAAACCTTTTAAGTAATTATAATATTAAAGTTTTTAGTGATGACCTTTTATTTCTTAATTCTAATTTAGTGTGTTATATCTTTCCCTTACGAGTAGGTATACCCAAGGACTATGATATTACTTCAATGGCATTTGATGGACTCTCTCAAGTTCTGCGCAGAAGGTTTGGATTGAAGGAACTTGCTGACCCTTCTAATTATCTCCCCGAAAAGCAAACGATGGCCTTGAAAGAATTATTTTTACTTAAGAAAGGTCATGGCTGTTCTGTTCGTAAATCAACATTTTTAGAAAAATTTTCGTATCTTATGAAGTACCTTTGTATAGGTTTTGATACTCCTATTATATTTGAAATATTTTGGCAGACTGGAATCTCTGATTTTTTTAGAAAGCTAAAAATTTTCTTATTAAGAATGAAGTTGATGATTTATATTTTTTCCAAGGTTGATTTTAAAACTATTGAATATGAAAATGAGGAGCAGTTAAAAGAAACCGCTACTAGATTAATGAATCTTAACAGCAATTAGTGGAAGATCCACAAGAGTCAGAACATCCTGATGTCGTAGCATAAGATGCATAAGCAGAAATTTTTCTCTTTTTCGTGTAATCGTCAGCTGTGTTTTGAGCAATATCTACATACTCAAAGCCATCATCAAAGTTAAATTCTTTTTTCAGGTCGACAGTCTCAACTTTACCAAGTCTCATCTTTTTCATTGCTTGAGCTAACTGCTTGAATTTATTTTTCATTAAATTTTCCTGTCTATTTGCTTACTGATCTATAATATTTTATAATATTTCTGTGAATAATGAAAATACAGAACAATATTTCAAAGATGATCTTATCATTTCTTATAATAAAGAAGAAGAAAGACTGTCAATTTATAACTCCGAGTCAGATAAGTTGCTGATATTAGATGGAGCTCTAGGCCTATATTTTTCTGTTCATGACAAAAATGAACCTTTTACCTTCTATTCAGTACTTACTGATCTTGTGGAACTTTGCCCACATATTGCTGTAGATGACATAAAAGAGCAAATAGACACACTCGAGGATGAATTGGTTCATAATGAGTTCCTCCGATAGTGACCCATCTGTGGCCATAAAACTTTTGGCGGTTAGGGCCAATCTTCTTTCTGAAATCTCCCGATCACGTGAGTTACAAAATTATATTTCAAATCTAAAATTAGTTGATCCTCTGCTGCATTATCTAGAAAATATTTTCTATCCTGGCTATTCAAAAAACTTACAAATTTATTTGAAGAACTTAGAATCAAGTAAGCTGCGACTGATGTCTGAGGAGTTAATCGGGAAGAGATTAGGGCTTGAAGAATTGAAGGCAATTCTCTCTGTAAAATTAGGTGATGCTTGGCCAGGGGCTATTTTTTATGAAATGGGACAATCTTATGATGATGTTGTTCTTCCAAATCGTGAGTCAGTAAGAAAATTACTTGAAGCTTATTATAAAACTGAAGATCTTGAAGATAGTGCGTATGTTTTAAAATTCCTCTCGATGAGAACTAGTGCGGGATGTCTCTTTCTCTTCAAAGGTATTTATGCCTCTGAGTTCGCGAGATTTTCTAAACATGAGATCAAAGACTCGATGTTTTATCTATTGGGTACAGGTAATCAAGTTATTGATTTTTACCAACGCGTGATGACTCATGGGGTAGAGAGGAAGCCTGTCTCCGAACTACAGGAAAATGAATTTTGTAATGCAATAATTTATGACTCATTTCCTGTCGATTCTATAGCAGATGAAAAATATAAAAAAATATATGAGTCCAAGAGAACTAATGGACGAGACCTAGTTTCTTTTTTTGATTATTTACCTGAGATAGGGAA
Organism: Bacteriovorax sp. Seq25_V; assembly: GCF_000447795.1. NCBI lineage: Bacteria > Pseudomonadati > Bdellovibrionota > Bacteriovoracia > Bacteriovoracales > Bacteriovoracaceae > Bacteriovorax > Bacteriovorax sp. Seq25_V. The sequence goes on from NZ_AUNI01000015.1 coordinate 498,942, forward strand.
AAAGCGTGATAAAATACAGGTTGGAGAGGTTATACTTGCTCCAGATACATGGTGTCTTAGAAAAAGTGATATGATTGATAATATCTTTAGCGAAGAGTGGAGGGTAGAGATTGGTCTACCTTCTGTCTTTTACTTAAACCTATTTAACGGTATTTTTAGAATAGACACTTGTAATGAACTCTCTATGAGAAAGATGCTTGCAGAGATATTTAATCAAGCTAATAAGAAAATTGATAAAGTGTATGTGGAAAATCTAGACTTTTGTACAGATTCTGATTCCGTTCAAGAGATATACTTAGGCTATTCAAATGAAAATTAACGCAAATAATACGTTTCTTAGATTACCCCGCTTTCCTGTCGAGTTATATCTTGATGCATGTTTATGCGATCCTGCAGAATTAGTGAAATTAATTAATACTGAAGCTTACTCGGATTTTAGAAAATTGCTAGAGCATGAAAATCAATATTTATACGAGTCAATTGTTAATAAGAATATGTCTAGAAAAGATATTGTATCGGCTCTAAATTATCTAATGAGATCGACTACTAGGTGTTCTCCTTATCGTGAGTTTTCAGGTGTTCATGGGTTAAGTTTGTCAGATCATTCAACTGCTTTTTCTAATAATGATATCAAAGTTGATGTGAAGCCTGGTAAGACAATTGAGAACTTTATTATCGTAAAAAATAAAGCGATCAAATTTATGCCGAATAGTTTATCTTTTATAGCGGGAAAAAGAATCAAGAGAATTAAGTCTCAAGAGATCATCGAGTATTTCAACAGCCTGCCAGATGAAATAAATACTATCACACCCCAAGTTATCAATTTGTTGAAACTTGGCCTTTTAGTTAAGATTAAAGATATCGATGTTTATAACACGAGAAAACTTTCTAGTCGTTCTTTGTTAGACTTTTCACTACAGCGAAGTGAAATTAGTGTTCATGATTTAAATGAGCTTTCTAAAGCTATTGCTAGCCTTGTTTTTCTAAATAGCAATGATGTTAACAAATCTATTTATTGGCTCAATGATGTAAGAGTTGAAATTTTTAAGAACTATGGAGCTAATCCTATCCCAATACTCGACTTGTTTTTTTCTGAAAAAAAAATCCATACTGATTTAGAAGAGCTATTTATTCGATCTCAGTCGCAGATATCCATTGCGAGAAAAGCGTTTTCGGATGTATTAAGTTCGATGGATAGTGAGTCTCAAGTTGTTTTAAGTGAAAGTCATCTGAAAATTCTTAATGAGGCGTCGTTAAAACTTCCAACTAACTTGAGTCAGAAGTTTGGGGTTATATTTCGTAAGATCAGTGAGTCCGCAGACAAGAAGTATCAATTGTTATACGCGCGCAGTTCATTTAATGGACTTAGAGTAATGAGTGAGTATGCAAATGATACAATCATCACAGATGATGAAGATGTTATTTATTGTGATATCTTATGCCAAGACTCCTTAGATAGAGGGGTATTGCTAAATCGTCCATTAGCAACGAATTATGCGATTTCTTTAGATGGTACTAAACTAGCTTCAATACAAAAAAGTATTGAACTTAATGATGTCTATGTTTATGCAAGCCACTCTGAAATAGTACTCTATTCAAAAAAACTTAATAAAAGAATTGTCCCTGTTTTACTGTCTTCTTATCTTTCTGAAAATTCCTCAAATCTCATTTATCGATTTATGAGTGCAATCTCTAAGTTTCACTATAATGATGGTGTGCATCTGGATATGGCATGGATGAACAAACGCATCTATCCACGAGTTATGTATGAGGGAATTGTTCTTTACCCTAAAACTTGGGTTTTAGATAATGAGGCTCAATTGAGGAATTGCATTAAAGATCTCCCTCAATTTGTGAGAGTTATAGATGGAGACAAAGATGGGCTTGTTGATACTTCGAGTCCCTATATTATTGATCAAGTTATGAAGCTTTCAGGAACAAGAATTATATTACAAGAAGACTTTTCTCTAAGCTCTACAGTTAAATTAAAAAATGGGCAAAACTTTGTAAATGAAATATTTTATTCTTTTTCTTTGGAAGAGAAAAAGGAAAAGAAAAATTTTAAGATTTATAATAATAGAAAACTTCCTCTTCTAAGCGAAATTTCTGAAGTCCGTCTGATTGCCGGACCTGCCATGCTAAAAGATCTTGCTGAATTTATAATACAGAAATATTTTTCGGGCGAAAATCAGATAGAGTTTTATTTTATTAATTATCAGCTACCGGTTTCTCATTTGAGATTTAGAATTTTCAATAATTCACAACTAGCAATGCAAATTGCAAATGATAGTCAATTGAATGATTTTTTTACTGTTAGAGACTCGCTCGTCACTCATTACGAGTTAGAAACTTCTATATATGGAAAAGATGGTGTTGATTTATATTTAATTTATTCAAAAGTCATGTCTCGTAATTTCCTGAAGATTACTGAAGTTGTCGACTCTGTCGATTTGGGGGTTGATGATAACTTTGGTCCGGTAAGTGCTCTGTTATTTTTAGGCCTGTTTTCAAGTAAAGTATTGTCTAGTCAACCATCACAGATTATCTTTAAGGAGGATTATCTCAATTTTTCATATAAAAGAATATTTAACTATTTTTTGGAGATGAGTAAAAACAATTCAAAGTTTGTCGCAAGTGTAAATGCTCTTGTTGATAATTTATTAGTTGAAATAATGCCAATTCTGGACTCATGGGAAGCTCTGTTTGAGAGCGGGAAGGTTGATAAAGATTTGGACTTCTTTGTAAATCGATTAATACATATGGAGCTTTTTAGGCTCACGGATGGTTCACATGTGTTTGCAAACGATTTTGTTTTGAAGCTAGCAGCAGATTTAATCAAACGAGAAAAATATGTACAGATCTGAGATCGGTCGTAGTATCACAATTCTTGAGCACCTGATTAAACTACACTTTCTCAAGCAGAATCGAAACGCAACAATTTTTTGTGATAATTTAGATATAACCTTTAAAAAGTCCGATGTCGTAGATATTGTTTTATTTGGTCACGGATTGAAAAATATTTTCTCTTATAAACTCTTTCCTCGGACGTCCAGATTTACTTTCTGGGTTCTTAATTCAAATTTCAAAAAACGTTTTGTTCATTATTTGGGACTTCCGTCAGATTCAATCGGAGTCCTCGACAGATATGAATTATTTCCACCTATAGTAGAAAGAGAATATGATTTACCAAAACTTTCGAACTTTATATATTCTGGTCGTCCCTTAACTTTAAAAAACTTTGAACTCACTATAATGCTATTGAATCATTATAAAAAGATGACTAATGAGGCCGTGAAGCTTGAGGTTTGTTCTCCAATGTTTAAAAAGTCTGATTTCATACGCTATATTCCAGAGAGTAATGATATAGAAATCGAGTTTCTTGGGGATCTAGGTATTGACTGGTATAAAAAGGTTGAGAATCCACATGATAAAACTTTAATAAACTTGTCACTCGATCCTTTTGATGACTTCAATGTTTCAGTCGCCCAGTGGCAACAGATTGGGGGGGGCACAATCGTATCGACCTTCGGTCCGTATGCTCATCTTAGAGGGAAGAACATTATACGAATATCGAGTAATAAACTTCTAGAAAGTATCGATTGTGATTACTCTGAGAACTCTTTAGACACTATTGTTGAAATTATGTGTAAGTCATCACAAGAAAATTCTCTTTTAGCGAGTTCAGATGACTTGAGTTTAAAGAGCTTAAGTTGGGACGAAGTTGCTAGTTTTGTTGAAAATGTTCCTCGTAATATTAGAGATGGATTATTTCGTCAGAATTCATATACTTTATGTAACCTTACCCGTGAGATGATAAATGGTGAATCATAAAGTAATCAGAACAGTGAATGTTTGTAGCGTTCGTACTTATATTGGCCCAGAAGAGGTCATTGTTGAATCAGCTGAATTTGATTTAAAATTGAATAGTAAAGTGATGAGAATATGGGTTTTAATAGATGGGCATCGAACAATAAATGACATCATCATAGATTCTGGTGTCGACTTTAAAGAAGTTTTTGCAATAATAAATCATTTAAGAAAGATCGAGTTGGTTGAGTTTATATGTTAGAAAAAGAATATTTAGATTATGCAGCAAGTTATTATGATAAGTATTATGACTTTGTTCAAAAACATGGCTCGACGAGTATTAACCACGGTTTTTCAGGACTTCTTCTTTATCACTTACAGAGGTTTCAGGCATTAAAGAATGTTGACGATTTCAAAAAAACTAAAGACATCATAGGTCATTGTCTAAAGAACCTTGATGATGGCTTTGGTGAGACTTCATTTTTTTTAGGGCCTCTTGGAGTCGTTTGGTCTCTATATTTAGCAGAAGAGGTTTTCAAAAAAACAATTATTGATCACAATCGAATTGACGCTATTTTGTTGCAGTATCTTGTTGAACAGAAGGAATTTTTAAATCATCACTCTGGAGTTCTCGATTTTATTTACGGTGTTACGGGTTGGTATATTATTTACCCATATTTAAATTCTAGTCTTCAGACCATAGTGAAAGAAGTTTTCTTTACTCAATTTAGTGGCTTTGACATTTCCCGTATTGGAAAAGTTGTTTATGATGGAGAAGATAGGCTCATTGAATACAGCTCTGACCATGTTGGGTTTGCTCATGGATTATCTTCAATTATATATGTAAGTCGAAAATTAGACTTTGATAATTCTTTTGAAGCTTGTCGCAATGAAATGCTCCATCGAGTTAAAACCTCGCTAAATAGTGACTTTGAGCTGGCACGTACTTTTGGTGGTAATGATTATACTAGACAGGATTGGTGCCATGGAATGCTAGGCGTGTTGAATATTATCCCTGAGATTAAAGATGAAGTCCTTGCTCGGTATTGGAAAAGAAATATTTCATTTCATGATCATGGTTTATGTCATGGACTAGGTCAAAAAGTAATAATACCTAAAATATATGATGGAGATTTTGTTCCCTTTGAAATACCTAATATGTCTCTTAAGACAAATGTAACCGATTTAAGCTTTATTCAGACTCCATTGGTAACAGAAATGGCATTGCGGTTTGATAAAAATCGAGATTTTAACTTTACCTGGTGGAGGCTCTTTTATCCTTAGCATAAAAATTATTAGTAGAATTTTATTCTATACATATTGCTTTTTAATTCTGTTTCCAGCTCTTAGTATTTCTGAGTTCTCCTCCATCAATAATGTATACTTGAAAGTTTCTAATTTTTTTAAGATTAGTGAAATGTCAATGTTTACTTCTGCCAAGCATGTCCATCATGTGCCAATTCATGCTGAAATCATACTTGAGAGAGAGAATGGAAAAAAAGAAAAGATATGGAAAGACCTACAAGGTTTAAGTTTTTTGGGTATTGCAAGGAATAATGGCTATATTAATTTCTTCTCAGTGCTAGGGTTTTATGAAGATTTAAATGCTTTAGATGATAAAAATACTCCTCTTCCTCAGATAATAAATAATGACTTCAGCCTCGAAATCAATACAAATTTGAGAAAAAGGAATTTTTCATACGGAAATGACATCTTAGATTTTTATCGAAACGAGGGGCTTAGACATTGTCTAGGTCCAAAAGAGCGTTTTAGAATTTTATACAATGTGAAATATAACTCAGTAAAAACTAATGGTATGTTCAGCCTTAGTGGTAATCTTTTAAGAGTTGATTGTCAAAATAGGAGCTCAAAATAATACTAAAGTTTTTATCCCTATATAATTGTTTGGTCATACTTTTGGTTTCGTTCAATCAAGAGTATATGACTGTTTATATTGGTGAAAGCCCTTTGTTATATTTCTCTCTTTTTTTGACATTGATAACGAGTGCTTTTCTTGTAAAAAAGGAAAATATCTTCATAGCTAGCTTATGCCTATTTGGAATGTACAATATTTTTCCTCTCGCAAATGAATTTGGTAGCTATAGCTTCGCCTTCAATTTATTTCTTGGTGTCGTTATAAGTAGCTTTGATAAGAGGAGGAGAGAGGAGAGGATTTTCTTCATTGCCCGTCTTCTAATCTTTGTTTTATATTTTAGCGTTGTTAAATTACGCTGTCTTGATGATGCTTGGCAAGGCGGGGACGGAGCTTTAATATTTCTAAAGCTATATCACTTTCAAAGCTTGATAGACTTTACGGGGATACCATTTGGTAGCTTGTATTCATCGTTATTAAATTATGCTGTCTTGCTGACTGAGGGGCTAGTTGCGTTACTTATATTAACTAAGTTCTGGCGTTTTTCTTGCTATCTGGGCATCGTATTTCATTTGGTAGGTCTTTTTAGCGTGAATGTTTTGAATTGGCATTTCTTTATGATTGGTTATTTCTTCGTCACTTTATTTTCGAGATCATTAGTTTTCAATGAAGAGACGAAAATAAGTAATAGCATTGCTAGTGAGAAGTAGAATAATCCAAACTCGAAGAATATCAATATATGAAAGTTCGCTGCTAGAAGGAGATAATATTTTCTAATCCTTCGAAATGCTAAAAGTGGTGAAAGAAGTTGAAAAATAACTATTATATAGCTCATTACTTTTAAGGCATTATTTCCCAGAGGAAGTAAATTCATTAAATATAGGTCTTCTCGAAGTAAAAAAATCTTCTGTAACGCAACACCTGTTGTCCAATCATTTCCATGAAGTTTGTTTATTGCTGAAAACAGGTAAATCACTGCTAATTGAACAATCACTATTGTTTTGAAGTATTTGATCGCATCTTGGCTATTATACTTTTTCAGAATCTCATATATGAGCGCAAGAACAAATATATTTTTAATTACTTGGTTTCCTGTGTCAGTTGTTGCACCTAAATAAAACTCAATGTTTAAAAAAAGAAAGAGTTGAATTAAGTAAAATATTGAGTGAAGTTTATAAAATATTCCTACGCCGACAGATACAAGCAACAAAGTAAAAGAAACGCCAACAAGAACAGATGAGTTCATATTGTATATTAAGCTACTGAGGTATGTATTTTGAGAAATATTAGACCCTAAAAGTAAAAGATGAGATAAGAAAATATTTTTATAATTGAATAGAAGAAAAAATAGATAAACGAAGATCCAGAGATTTATACATCTAAATGTATTAGAAATTGTATCTTTTTTATCTTCAAACTTAGCGATTAATTTCATACCAGCTCAGTTGTTTGCATTGTGTTTCAAGGATATTCACTATTTTTGTATGTGCTTCAATAACTATAAAATGATTAGATATGCTATATTTGGAGAGAATTCTCTTTTGTTTTACGAGAATTGTTTTCGCATAATCTTGTAACGCTCTTAGAATCAAAATATCATTCGATATATTGGCCATGTAACTATTCGTCAAAGAAATTTTGCGAGAAGATTCGTGACACTGAAAAGTTATGTTCAGCTTTTTTGTTTCGATATCTGGGGAAAACATTTTCCAATTTTGGCTTTGTGAAATGTAGGATGAGTTACTTGTGATATTTTCAATGTTCAATATCAAAATAATACAAAAAATTGTAATAGTAGTGAGCTTTATTAGATTCATGTGTTAAAATTATATCACAGCTTTGTTTGACGATTGTAAAGGAATAAGCAGCAATGGCATATTTTTATTCATTCTTAATTGGTTTTTTAATTATGGGAATTGAAGTTGTCGCAATTCGAATTGCTCAATTTCAAATATCTGCAAATGTTATCGTTATTAGTACGATTCTTAGTGTCATCTTGTCTTCGTTGATGTTAGGAAATTTCTTAGGTGCATTTATCGCTCGTCAAAGAAGAAGTACTTTTATCTTTGGTGTCGAGTTGCTTCTCACTGCCACCTTTCTTCTTGTTATGCATAAATTCGTTCTCGCTGATTTTTTCAATTCTGCTTTTATAAGAGATTTAAGAGATGAGTTCTATATAACATTAATTTTCTCGCTATTGTTTTATGCATTGCCTAACCTCGTATTTGGACAGGCTCTACCTTTGCTATTTAAAATTAATGAAAATAAACAAGCTATTATTTCTGACAATACAGCTCGGATACTGGGAGTGTCATCTTTAGGCAGTATTCTGGGAACATTTCTAACATCATTAGCTTTACTTCCAATTTTTGGTCAAAAATTAGTAATTTCTATTTTTTGTTCACTACTTTTTCTCTGTGCATTGTTTCTTATGCGAGACAAAAAAATGAGTGCTCTGAGCTTAATAATTTTCACTACGATATTCTCTATAAATTTTGAAGTTAAACCATATGCTGTAGATGAAATCATTCACGAGCGAGAAACTAGTTATGGACAGCTAAAAATTCATAAAACTAAAGATTGGCTCAAGGTTAAAACTTCCCGTAGTACAGATACGTTTATTTCTTTTAGTGATATTTTTTCAAGCCAATGGAGTTCTAGTCAGTTGGTATGGGCATATCTTAATAATCCAAAAAAGTCCCTTTTTCTTGGTGTATCGGGAGGGAGTCAAATACTACAGCTAAAGGCCTTGAATACCGAAGGGGAGATAGTCGGTGTTGATATTGATCAAGAGGTTGTTGAAACTTCTGACTATTATTTAGATAGAGCATTATCTAAAAATGCAAAACTTATTTTTACAGACGCTAGACGTTTTTTACAAAGAAGTAGTCAAAAGTTTGATTATGTAAATATTGATGTTTTTAAAACCTCATATATTCCGGAACACTGTATAACCTTAGAGTTTTACAAATTAGTTTTTGATTCACTTGTTGCAAAAGGTGTTGTCTCTTTAAATACAAATTTAGCTCATAATTTTTTTATCAAAAATGTAAGTGCGAAAAATGCCTACCTGAAGAACTTAGTTAACACAATCAAAACGGCGGGGTTTAAGAAAGTTTTTTACAATAATTATACAAAGCATATATTTGCTTTCAAATCTATTGAAGAAGCATCAGAATTTATTGAATCCTTAAAAGTAGGATCGTTAAATAAGCAGTTCTCTTCATCTTTACGATCAACATTTGCCGCTTCTTATCTACAAGTTCTAGAGCTTAGAGAGAAAGATATTGGAGAGGTTATTTATACAGACAATCATTCTAAATATTTCTTCCCTGTATTTGATGAAGGAATTAGTGATGATGAATTTGGTGAAAATAATTTTTTAAGAAACTCTTTTGATATATACAGTCAAATGGGAAGGGTTAGTCGTGAGCAGTATGAAGTATACTACAATTCTATAGGTAGTGAATATACTCGAGAGGCTCTTGCAAGATTTCTACAGTTAGATAAGAGAAATATTCACGCTAAATCTAATCTTTTTTCAAAGATAAGCAATACTTTCTATTACTTTCGAAGATCGCAGTTTGATGCAATGCTTGAGGAGTATGAAGAAGTTTATTCTCTTTTGTAGCCTTATTTTAATTTTGTACAGCTAATAGAATTTGATGGTATAATTTTGTTATTTATATAACGGAGACACAATGGGAAAGAAATATAACGAATCTAATACTGAATATAGAGATCGCGTTATTAATAGTATTTCTCCTTCTTTTTGTGCCGCAAAGTGGTTTAACGCAACAATTTGGTTAAACAATGGAACAACTGCTAGTTGTCATCACCCCCCAGCGCATAGAATTATCGACTTTGAAAATGGTGAAAGCTTTGATGATTTAAAGAAAAATCCATCGATGATTCATAATACTAGTTACAAGAAGCTAGTTAGAAAGCAGATGCTTGATGGTGTTAGGCCAAAAGAGTGTGAGTATTGTTGGAAGATTGAAGATATTTCTAATGAACATGTTTCAGATAGAGTTTTCAAGACTGTTATCTACGAAGAAGATGACATCAAGCTTTGTCAGACTAAGTACCGAGAGACAGAAAACGTAGATTTAAAAACACTCGAAATAGCATTTGATGCAAACTGTAATTTTGCATGTTCATATTGTAATTCAAGTTTTTCGACAGCTTGGCAAAAAGATATTGTGCAAAATGGGATTTATAAAAATCTTGTGAGTGATGGGGCAAAAGCTTACCAGCATGATGGGTCATGGGCGAGGCAATATAAAAAAGATGATGAAAATCCTTACGTTCAAGCGTTTTGGGATTGGTGGCCACAGCTAAGTAAAGAAATTTCTGAATTGAGAGTAACGGGTGGTGAAGCAACAATCAGTCCTGATTTTTGGAGGCTTGTTGAATGGTGGAAAACAAAGCCAGACTCAGACATTCAGTTTGCGGTAAATACGAACCTTGGTGTACAGGGTACGAAATTAGATGAATTAATTGATGCGTCTCACTCTATAAAGAAATTTGTCATTTATACTTCTTGTGAAGCAACTGGAGAGCAGGCTGAGTATATAAGAGATGGGCTAGTTTGGGATGAATGGAAAAAGTCTGTTGATAAACTTCTTACGCATGGGAATGTTAAAGAGTTTAACGTCATGATGACTATTAATTCTTTGTGTTTGTACTCAATCACTGATTTTATGGACTATTGTAATAGTCTAAAGAAAAAGTACGGTCGCTTTCATGGAGTTTATTCTCTTAATATTTTAAGATTTCCAAGTTTTATGTCTCCTGGAACTCTTCCTTTAGAGTTAAGAAAAGAAAGGTCTGAACATATAAAGAAATGGCTAAATTCCTCTGCTGATATAGAAGTCATGCATGAAATGGAAATTGATGCGGTTAAGCGTCTGATTAGTTACTTAGAAGAAATTGGTGATCCACATAGGGGAGTATCTTCTCTTCAATCAAGGCAAAGAGACCTAAAATCATTTTTTTCTCAATATGATCTTAGAAGAAAAAACAAGAACTTTACTCGAGCTTTTCCAGAGCTTGCAAGTTGGTATGACTCTATACCTCTCACTGATCTTGGTGAAGATGGGGAACTGGTATCTGGAGATTCCACATTAGGGTGGGGAATAAAAGAAGAATTGAAAGAATTAGCAAAAGCAGAAGGCTGGGTTCTTTCTCCTCAAATGAGCAATCCTGGTTCGAAAGATTATATCGATGAACAGTATCAGCTTGATGATCTTGTTGAGATGGAGATAAAAAATTTACAAGCAGTATATATAAAACACTCTAAAGAAAAATTAGATGAGAGCTGGAGCAAGCAAGAAATTATCAAGAAACTGGGCGCGATGGGATTTGTAAAAGTTTAGTTGTTAAAAAGCTCTTCAAGTTCACTATCATTCAAAATATGTAACCCTAATTTATGCTTAACAAGCTTTAATAAGGATAGATTTGGATTTTTAGAGTTGAGTTGTTCAAGTTTTGTGTAAGCTATCTCAAAATTATCGATCTCATCCTGCTCTAAATATAGTAAAGCTTTCTTGAAGTAGATATACTCCAAGTTTGAGAAGTCTCCATTGTTAAGAGTTATAACTTCTAAATTATTTAAAAAATGAAGATCTCTCGTGTAGCTGGCTACATTAAGAAGATTTGTTACTTCGTCGGCTGATATCTTTATATTTTTTTTGTTCTTATAATCTAAGTACTCCAAGGCTAGGGCCGGCTCAGTAGTGTTAATGGTCCTTGATTGTTCTAGTAAGGCCTCTTTGTTGGTGAATATTTTTATATAATTTACACTATTGCCTATTGTTATTAATAAAGTAACTAATGATAAGATCATAACAGTTCTCTTCTGTATGGAGTACTTGGCCAGAAGTGAGTAAAGAAAGATTGAGAAGAGCAAGGAGAGTGGTGCAATCGATAAATAGGCCCAGTGATCAGCAACTAGAGAATACTTCATGTATGGAACATACGCTAATCCAGATACAGGGAGATGAGATAAGAGGTATATTAAAGCAACTGTGACAAACTTTTGAAAAGGTAGTTTGAGCACGAATACTGATGACATTAGGAAAATAAAGGTTATTACAGAGTAGAGTTCTTCTAGTGTTCCAATATAGTTATATTTATACAGTAGGGAATTTTTACCGAAAAGAAGGAACTTTTTGAAATAAAATGAAGTCGTGAACAAAATAATTCTTATTCTCGAAATAGAATTATCAATAAATCTCTCGTCTTGGATTTCTAGTTTGGGAAAATTAATCTTTTGAGCTTCTTGATTGGCAAATAAATCAGACGCCGCTGTAGAAGTATGGCCTTGGTTTTTGTAATCACTATTTATTACACTAATCTCTGCTTTGCTATAATTTACACCTTGAATTGTTTTATATCCAAAGTATGCAGATATAAGCAGGAACGGTAATGTAACCATTGCGGAGACAAGGCTTCTCTTTTTTCCATAGGTAAAAGCAATTAATAGTAAAGGAAAGAATATTGCAGTAATTTTAGATGCAAGAGAAAGAGAAAAAAATAATATACTGATAATAAAAAATCTCTTTTTCTTTAAATCAAGATATTTCAAGAAATAAATTAAAGACAAGAAAAGAAATGTGATTGAAATTATCGTTTTGAATTGAAAAACCCAAAATATGCTCTCTATTTGCATCGGGTGAATTAGGAAAATTATTGCAGCGAAAGAAGATATCGCCTTAGAATAAAAACTTTTTAAAATCTTAAAAAGAAGAAGGAAATTCAAAAAATGTAGAATAATATTCGTGACTTTGTAGAGGTATATATTTTGTAAAAATACTTTTGATAAGAGCCACAGTAGAGAGTAACTCATTGGCCATGATCTCGTGTACCCACTGGTAGAGTCCCAAAAAGCCCACATAGAAGGCGAGCGTATTAGTCCGTTACTACCGAAGATAAATTCTTTGTCATCCAAAATGAGATCATTATTGGCGAAGTGAGAATAGATTACGGTAAAAATTAAACCGATAATAAGGATGTAGTTTTTCTTAAAAATATTTATAAATTTAGACATTTGTAATAGTATATTACTATATGACTAAATTGTGTGCATTTTTCTTATTCTCAATGTTTTCTTTGTATTCATTTTCATTCGATGGAGAAACTGAGAACAAAGAAATTGCTCTTATTACCAGAGAGTTTAAATCTGTTGTCGATCCTCTCTCTTGCTCTCGAAAGATAAGGTTTGATGGTAAAGAAGTAATTGTACTTGATTATGAAGGACAAAGTATTTTTTCCTCATCTACTCTGGAAACGATTAATTTTGAAATAGAGAAGAAAATTGATGATGAAAAATTCTTGGTATATTTAATTAAGATACTTACTAAAAAAAATAGAACAATTTTGAGGTTCTATATTTCACAACCTAAACGAAATCTCAGCAGATGCTTAATTTCTGATTTAACTATCTATTAAAGATTAAAAAATTTTTATAATTTGACCATAAAAATGGTCAATAATTAATTCTATTAAGCTTTAAAATTAATTGATCATGTTCAATATTTTTTCTTTGTTATTGATATTAGGTAACAATTGAAACTACGGTCACTAAATAATCTAAATTGCTAACTTCTTCACCTAAAATGACGATAGGACATTTGTAATTTCAGCAATTGGGACTTATTTGAAAAAACTTTTAACATTTTCAACCATTCTCTTCTTCGTCTTTTTTCACCTCGTATCGAAAAAAGCTCAAGAAATTTCGGATCATTCTGTTGAGACTGATTCTGTTTATGTGGAGGGTGAGAGCCTAAGTGAAGAAAATGATTTGAGTGTGGGAAGGTTCCAAAAAAGTATAGAAAAAGATTCTCAAATTTATCTCGATAAAATCAGTAATACCAATACCAAAAATAGTAAGGGCGGGACTAGTCGTTCTCCAGCTTCCGAAGAAGAGGATACTGCTAAGGAATCAAAAGCAAGAAGTGGGTTGGTTGTAAATTATAGAGCAACTAGTTCGGATGAAAATAAAGCAAAATCTTCTTCTAAAGGGAAAAGAGTCGTTGCTCCAAAGACGGCTAAGGCAAATACTTCTCAGTCGCAGAATAATCAAACAAATTCTGAAAATAGTGATTCTGATAAGTCTGGAACAAGAACAGAAACTGGAATTTCTGGAGGGGAAGGATTTGATAGTGGGGGGGACTCTTCTACTGCAGCTTCCTCATCGTCTAGGGCCAGTTCTTCAGATTCATTTAACACTGATGAAGTTGATATGGCCAAGTTCGAAGTCCTGTCAGTTTCTCCTAAAGATAAGTCTATTGATGTTTTAGTTGATGAAGGAAATATCAAGTTAACTTTTAATCAAACCTTAGATTGTTCGACACTTAACTCTAATGGGTTAGTCATCAAAAGGAACTCAACTCTTGTCTCAGGGACTTATTCTTGTAATGGGAAAGAAGCTGTCTTTACTACTACCAATAAAAAATTTAAATACTCGTCTTTGTATACGATATCAACAACTGTTCAGTTAAAGGATTACAAGGGGAGAGCAATTTTTCCTAACTTTACTTCTAATTTTACAACTGAGTCAGGTGTTTTATCTATTTCGTTAGGTGAAAACCATACATGTGTGGTCGTTGATGAAAAAGTTAAATGCTTTGGGGATAATCAATATTCTCAGCTTGGGATAAACTCTGGCGTGTATTTAACAAAAGGTCTTGTTGGCCAGGAAATGGGGGTTGCACTTGAGGGTGTAAAATTCGGATCAGATGTAATCGTTGGTAAAAAAGTATTTGCTGGTCCAAGAAACTCATGTGCTATTGATCAGTCAGATAAGCTTTATTGTTGGGGAGATAATTCTAAGAACCAACTAGACACACATATTCTGACAAATACAGCTGCTATCGAATTTGATTCAATATATCTTGGGGTAGGAGTCGCCCAAGACGTTGCAATTGGTATGGATCATATTTGTGTACTAACTTCACAGAGAGAAGTTAAATGTTTTGGAGATAACTCAAAAGGTCAATTTGTAACACCAGGGGACAGTGTTGACTTTGGTATGTCGATACCTATCAAGATTGTTGCAGGTGATTACTTTACATGTGCCCTTCTTTTAGATGGATCTGTCAGTTGTTGGGGAGCAAATAACTTTGGTCAATTAGGACTGGATAATAGTGTTACCTACAATGAGCCTGTTAATGCTGGAAATGTTTCAATACCTACCAATGTAACTGATATCGTGGCCGGAAGTTCTCATGCCTGTGCTCTTTATAAAGATACTGGTTTCACATGTTGGGGGAAAAACTCAGAAGGACAGCTTGGAATTGATCCTGCAGTCAGAAAAAGCGTTGGACTGAAAGTAAATGATATTACTACTTATAGTGCGACTAAGAAAACGTTTGCAGATTCAAGAAAGATAGTAGCTATTTATGCTGCTGGCGATAGTTCTTGCGTTATTGCAGATGATAATGAACTTTATTGTTTTGGAAATAATAGTTCTGGGCAATTTGGGCTGGGTCATACAAACTCAATAACTGATTTTAGCTCTGTATCTAGTACTCACTTTGGTGCAGGTACCGACGCATATATAAGTAACGAAGAGGGTGTGTATTTATTTGATATCGGTGTAAATCATGCCTGTGGTTACATGGAAAGTGGAAAGCTAGTTTGTCTTGGTCGTAACGACTATGGACAGTTAGGTAATGGCAGTAATTCAGGTGTAGGAGATAGTGCTTCATATATTGGCACAGAACCGTCGGAATCTATAGTTGTTGATGATTATCCTGTATCTTTTAACATCGTCGAAGGTTCAGGAACAAATACAAGAAACGTTAATATCGTATTGATGTGGGATAATTCTCTACAGTATGATCAGTATATAGCTTCAGAGAGTGTTGGATGTCCTAGTGGAGTGTATGAGAGTGCTGTAAATTCAGCACCACCAGAAGTGGTAACTTCCCATCCTTTCACACTAAGCACAGGCGAAGGAAGAAAGACTGTTTATCTTCGCTTAAAAAATTCTGTAACTGGTGTTATGTCTGATTGTTTAAGAAGAGACATTGTTTATTATGAAAATAGTCCTTCAGGGTCGACAATAACTGGACCTGTTGTAACATCAACACTTTTAAATGACTTCAAAGTAACAAGTGCTAATGGTGAAAATATAGCAATGGCAATCGGTTCTTGCCCTTCAACTTACTCAGGTAGTTATAATGTTTTAAAAGGTAATCATAGATTTTCTCTTTCTGACATAGCCGATGGGGACCAGGAAGTTGTTGCATATATTCAAAACCCACTTGGTCAAGAATGTATAAGCACCACAGTAAAATTAGATCGAACAGGACCATTATGTAGTTTTGATGTTGGGTTTACTACAACAATGACGGCCGTAAATTCGGAAGAAACTGTAGATCTAAGAAAATACACATGCTTTGAGGCCCTGCCTGTAGAAGTAACTTCTGAAAGTTGTAAACTAGAAGGACCAAACGGAGCTGTTGCTCTATTTGATTGGAAAAATTGTGAAACTCTTACTGATGGATATGATCTAAACTCAACGGATAACCCGGACGGTTCATACACATATACTATTAAAGCGGTAGATTCACTTGGAAATCTAAGTAGTGAAGTAAGTCACACATGGATAAAAGATACTGTAAAACCGGTGTGTACATATACTGGTGCATATCCTATTTCAGGAAATATTGGAAGAAATAGTGAGAATGTAACTTTTGCATGTACTGATGCGACAACGTTAGTTGTTGAGTGCTCTGTTGATGGTGCACCATATTCATTGTGTGATTCAGCAACAAATCTAAATCTTACCGGACTGAGTGAAGGTTCACATACATTAAATGTTAGAGCAACTGATGAGTCTGGTTTAACTTCTGATGTAATCAATATGACTTGGATTGTAGATACACAAGCTCCAGTTTGTAGCTTCACAGGAGC